>URUZ01000102.1 GCA_900551225.1 uncultured Clostridium sp. | reverse complement strand
CCCTGCTGCTGATTCCGGCGGCCCTGTGCTTTACCTTTGGAAGGAATGTGAAGGATAAGCGGCAGGGAACGGCAATCTTCCTGGCCATGTTTATCCTGCTGGCCGCGGCCCTGATCATCGTGGGCTGCGCAGAACAGCATGGAACGCCGCAGCTGGCGCAGGGCGGAGCTGTGTACCTGGGGACTGACGGCCAGGCCGGAGGCAACATGGAAGGCAAGGAGACCAGATTTGGAATCGGCACCTCTGCTACCTGGGCCGTATTTACCACAGCGGCTTCCAATGGGTCGGTCAACAGTATGCATGACAGCTTTACGCCTATAGGCGGAATGATCCCCATGCTGCTGATGCAGCTGGGCGAGGTGGTGTTCGGAGGAACAGGCTGCGGCCTGTACGGTATGCTGGGATTTGCTGTAATGTCTGTATTTATTGCGGGCCTGATGGTGGGCAGGACGCCGGAATATCTCTGCAAGAAGATTGAGCCGTTTGAGATGAAGATGGCGGTGCTGGTGTGTCTGGCCACTCCGGTTGCAATTCTGGTGGGCAGCGGCGTGGCGGCCCTGGTTCCGTCCACGGCAGATAGTCTGAACAATCCCGGGGCTCACGGGTTTTCCGAGCTGCTGTACGCTTACTCGTCGGCAGGGGGCAACAACGGCTCAGCATTTGCCGGCTTTAATGCCAATACCCCGTTTATCAATGTGAGCATTGGCCTGGTAATGCTGTTTGCGCGCTTTGTACCCATGTTTGCCACACTGGCCATTGCGGGCAGCCTGGTGGGCAAGAAGAAGGTTGCCGCTGGGCCGGGGACTCTGCCCACCCACAATGCCATGTTTATATTCCTGCTGATCTTTGTGGTTCTGCTGGTGGGCGCCCTCAGTTTCTTCCCGGCGCTGGCGCTGGGGCCTGTTGCGGAATTCTTTGAAATGATGTAGCTGTGCAATCGGCCGGTGCATACGCTGCGCTGGCCGTGTAAAAGTGGAAAACCAGGGAAATGAAAGTAGAGTGGAGGAATGTATATGAGTGAGCAACACAAAAAGAGTATCTTTATGGATAAAGAGATGATGGGCCGGGCCTTTAAGGACTCCTTCATCAAATTGAACCCCAGGGTGCAGATCCAGAACCCGGTCATGTTTATGGTATTTATCTCAGCCATCCTGACACTGGCGCTGTATGCGCTGTCCCTGATGGGAATCAGGGATGCACGGCCGGGCTATATATTGGCGGTTTCAGTGATCCTGTGGTTTACCTGCCTGTTCGGCAATTTTGCGGAGGCCATCGCAGAGGGCAGAGGCAAGGCCCAGGCAGCGGCGCTGCGGGCCGGGAGAAAGGATGTGACGGCAGCCAGAGTCCCATCGGCCCGGCAGAAGGAACAGGCGGAGCTGGTCAAGTCCACGGAGCTTCGCAGGGGAGATCTGGTCTATGTGAAGGCAGGGGAACAGATCCCGGCAGACGGCGATGTGATTGATGGGGCGGCCTCTGTGGATGAGAGCGCCATCACCGGCGAATCTGCGCCGGTGATCCGGGAGAGCGGCGGGGACAGAAGCGCTGTCACCGGCGGCACGACAGTGATCTCCGACTGGCTGGTGCTGCGGGTCAGCAATAACCCGGGCGAGAGCTTTATGGACAAAATGATCGCCATGGTGGAGGGGGCTTCCCGCAAGAAAACGCCCAATGAGCTGGCGCTCCAGATTTTCCTGGTGGCCCTGTCCATCATTTTTGTGCTGGTCACGGCAGCGCTCTACTCTTATTCTGTATTTTCCTCCGCCCAGAAGGGGATGGTGAACCCCACCTCCATCACCAACCTGGTGGCCCTGCTGATCTGCCTGGCGCCCACCACCATCGGCGCCCTGCTCTCAGCCATCGGCATCGCGGGAATGAGCCGCTTAAACCAGGCAAATGTGCTGGCCATGAGCGGAAGGGCCATTGAGGCGGCAGGGGATGTGGATACCCTGCTGCTGGATAAAACAGGCACCATCACCCTGGGGAACCGGCAGGCCGCCGCCTTTATCCCTGTGGATGGAACGGATGAGAGGGAGCTGGCGGATGCGGCCCAGCTGTCCTCCCTGGCGGACGAGACACCGGAGGGCCGAAGCATTGTGGTGCTGGCCAAGGAGCGTTTTGGCATCAGGGGCAGGAACATGGAGGAGCTTCATGCCAGCTTTGTACCCTTTACGGCCAAGACCAGAATGAGCGGTGTGGACTATCAGGGGATCAGGATACGAAAAGGAGCCGCCGATGCGGTGAAGGCCTATGTCACATTCCAGGGCGGCAGCTTCAGCAGCCAGTGCCAGGAGGTGGTGAACCGGATTGCGGGCCAGGGCGGAACGCCCCTGGTGGTAGCCAGGGACTCCCGGGTTCTGGGAGTGGTGGAGCTGAAGGACATTGTAAAACAGGGCGTTAAGGAGAAGTTTGCAGACCTGCGTCGCATGGGTATCAGAACCATAATGATCACAGGCGACAATCCGCTGACCGCGGCCTCCATTGCGGCGGAGGCAGGAGTGGACGATTTCCTGGCGGAGGCCACACCCGAGGGCAAGCTGGAGATGATCCGGGATTACCAGGCCAGGGGACACCTGGTGGCCATGACAGGGGACGGCACCAACGATGCCCCGGCCCTGGCCCAGGCTGATGTGGCAGTGGCCATGAATACCGGCACCCAGGCGGCCAAGGAGGCCGGCAACATGGTGGATCTGGACTCCTCGCCCACCAAGCTCATTGAGATTGTGAAGATCGGCAAACAGCTGCTGATGACTAGAGGGGCGCTGACCACCTTCAGCATTGCTAACGATGCGGCCAAGTATTTTGCCATCATCCCCGCCCTGTTCATGGGGCTGTATCCGGGGCTTGGGACGCTTAACATCATGAACCTCTACAGCGCAGAGAGCGCAGTTCTGTCCGCGGTGATATACAACGCCCTGATCATCATTGCCCTGATCCCCCTGGCGCTGAAGGGCGTCAGGTACAGGGAGGTACCGGCGGCAAAGATGCTGTCCGGCAACCTGCTGGTGTACGGTTTGGGAGGGATCATCGTCCCCTTTGCGGCCATCAAGGCCATTGACATTGTAATTGCGGCTTCCGGCATATTGGCATAGGAAGGGTTAGGAGATATATTATGAATACAATAAAATCAGTAATTCCGAAAATGGCAGGTTTTTTCCTGGTGATGCTGCTGATCACCAGTGTCCTGTACGCGGCGGCAATCACAGGAATCGCTGCCGTGTGCTTCCCGGAACAGTCGGGCGGCTCCATCATAGTGGGCGGGGATGGGCGCAAGTATGGAAGCGCCCTTTTGGCTCAGGAGTTCACGGAGGACCGGTATATGTGGGGCAGGATCATGAATGTGGACACCTCCACCTACACAGATGAAAACGGGGAGCCGATGCTGTACTCCGGGCCTTCCAACAAGACGCCTGCGGGCGGGGAGTTGGAACAGTTGGTGGCGGAGCGCACCAGGCGCCTTCAGGAGTCCAATCCGGAGCGGGCAGGTGAGCCGGTCCCCGTGGATCTGGTAACCTGCTCCGGCAGCGGCCTGGACCCGGAGATATCTCCCGCGGCGGCGGCTTATCAGGTGGCCCGGATTGCCGGGGAGCGGAATATGACAGAGGAGGAAGTCCAGGCAGTGGTGGACCGGTACACTGAGGGCCGCACCTTGGGAATCTTTGGGGAACCAAGGGTCAATGTGCTGAAGGTGAACCTGGCGCTGGACGGCATTTTGTAGGCGGAAGTGGTAATAAGGATTGCTGTAATCAATGAGACAAGGGCGGTGAGTCAGATGGAAGAAAGACCAGATCCTGATCAGATCTTACGAAACAATTTCCCTGAGAACAGGGCGGGCGGCAGAGGGCGCCTGAAGATATTCTTCGGCTATGCGGCCGGGGTGGGCAAGACCTATGCCATGCTGGATGGGGCCAGGGAGGCCATGGAGGCCGGCCGGTCGGTAACCGCAGCCTATATTGAACCTCACGACAGGCCGGAAACCCTTGCCCTTCTGGAGGGCCTGGAAATACTGCCGCCGCGGATTGTGGAGTACAAGGGCATAAAGCTGCGGGAAATGGACCTGGACGGGGTGCTGATCCGCAGGCCGGAGCTAGCGCTGGTGGATGAGCTGGCCCACACCAACGCTCCCGGCTGCCGCCATAAAAAGCGGTATCAGGATGTGATTGAGCTGTTGGATGCAGGCATCGACGTATACACCACCGTAAATGTGCAGCACCTTGAAAGCCTGCACGACATTGTGGCCTCCATCACCCATGTGCAGGTGGGGGAGCGGATACCTGACAGCATTTTCGACCAGGCGGACCAGGTGGAGCTGGTGGATATTGCGCCTGAGGAGCTGCGCAGAAGGCTGGACGAGGGGAAGATATATCATCAGGATCAGGCCGGGAAGGCGGTCCGGAACTTTTTTACGGCGGAGAACCTGTCGGCGCTCAGGGAGATTGCCCTGAGACGCACCGCGGACCGGGTGAACCGGGAGGTGGCCAGGGAGCGGGAGTCAGGTGGCAGGGAGTATTACACCTGTGAACATGTGCTGGTCTGCCTGTCGCCTTCCCCCACCAACGCCAGGGTTATACGGACCGCAGCCCGCATGGCAGGGGCATTTCACGGGGATCTCACGGCGATTTTGGTGGAGACGGCCCACATCCGCCGGGAACACGAGGGGATCTCCGCTAAAATGCAGGCCAACATCAACCTGGCAAAGCAGTTTGGGGCCAATGTAATCACCCTGTACGGGGAGGACATCGTGGATCAGATAGCCGGATATGCCAGGCGCAACGGCATTTCCAAGATAGTGATCGGCCGGACGGTGCAGAAACCCCATCTGTTCTATGTGCGGCCCACGCTGATTGACCGCCTGATTAAGCGCCTGCCCACAATGGACGTGTATGTGATCCCGGACAGCGGGGCCCAGGCCAGAAAACAGCAGCAGGTATGGCGGAAATTCCTGGGCGGTGGAAGCCGCGCAGATTACTTTAAGACAGCCCTGGCCATGGCCGGGGCTACGGTGCTGTCCATGATTCTGGATCATTTCCAGGCAGGGCCGGTAAATGTGGTGATGGCCTATATCATGGGAGTGATCCTGGTGGCGTATATGACCACGGGGAAGCGCTGCGGGGTCATTGCCTCCGCGGCTTCTGTGCTGCTGTTCAACTACTTTTTCACCAATCCCAGGTATACATTGCAGGCTGATGCTTCTATTTACCCCTTTACCTTCGCGGCCATGCTGTTCTGCGCCCTGGTGACCAGCAGGCTGGCCGGGCGGCTGAAGGAGCAGGCCGTGATATCCGAAGCCGAGTCACGGTACATGCAGATTCTTTTAAATGCGGGCCGGAGCTTCAGAAAGGGGAAGAATGTCGGGGAAGTGCTTGCAATCTGCGGCAGCCAGGTGCACAGCCTGCTGGGCCGCAGCATTGTGGTCTACGATACCACCGGCGGCTGCCTGGGTTCCAGGCAGGTGTTCGCAGCCCAGGACAGGGAACAGGAGGCCCGGACCCTGTTTGCCAGGAAGGATGAGGAGGCTGTGGCGGCCTGGGTATTAAAAAACAGGCACAAGGCCGGGCGCACCACGGATACGCTGCCCGGAGCACAGGCCCGGTATATCCCGGTGTTCAAGGATCAGACGGTCTATGCGGTGATGGGCATTGAGATGGCGGCGGAGGATGAGATTTTGCCCAATGACAAAAATGTGCTGAACATCATTGCGCAGGAGGCCTCTTTCAGGCTGAAGGATCTCCAGGGACGTGTCTGAGCAGGCGACTATGCCGTATTTATAGAGCCGCCGCCGTATCAAATAGAAAATTTATGACAGGTCATGGTATTCTGAAGTTATCAAGAGAGGAGAGGCCTGTCATGATCATGAAAATGCTTTTAGATTTAAAGACACCTGCGGGGCAGTGGATCGAATCCTTCTGTGACCGTTTTCCGCTGCTTTCCATGCTGTTGCTACAGCTGGTATTCGGGGCGGGGCTGATTGCCTGCGTGTCGCTCATTGCCCTGGCGGGAGGGAGCGTTATCTGGATATTTTACCGCCTTGCCGGCGTAATGTAAGAAAGGGCAAAATTTACACTTGAAAAATCCTTGGAAACTGTATAAACTGTTATGTATACGCGTTCAGGAAAAATGAATACCGACAGTGATACAACGAGGATACAGACATGAAGTTATTATATAGCGAAACGCTGGATGGGATCTGCATCCAGCGTTGTTTTGGTTTAGACGGGGTGGTGCAGCTTCCTGACCAGGTGGACGGCAGACGGGTCTGTGAGCTGGGACCGTATGCATTTTCACAGTCCATGGGGCGGGCCATGGCTGCCAGGGGAGGGTTTAAAGGGCCTCTGTTTATCTGGGACAGCGACACCGGACGCAGCGGCCCCGGGACTGCCGATACAGAGAACTGCCAGGGACTGCCCGCCGTCTGCGGGACCGGGGTGCAGGAGCTTAAGCTGCCGCCCGGTGTGGCCAAGGTGGGGGCTTACGCCTTCTACGGCTGTGAGAAGCTGAGGGTATTCGGCTGCTCCAGCACCATCGGTGACTGGGGCGCAGGGGCATTTACCGGCTGTACGGGCATGGAGAAGATTGCCATGCGCGTTGTGCCGGGGGAGCGGTCCAGCCTGAAGGAGGTCCTGTTTGAGCTGCGCCAGCTTTTGTATGTGGACTACCTGGACCAGGACGGCAGCCTGAAGGCCAGGCTGGTATTCCCGGAGTTCTACGAGGACTCGGTGGAGAACACCCCGGCCCGTTTCATCATGCGGGAAATGCATGGCTGCGGCCATATGTACCGTTACTGTTTTGAGGAGACTGCCTTCAGCTTCCGGGAGTACGACCGCCTGTTTGACAATGTGTGCATCCAGGAGGGGCCGCGCCTCTCCTCGCAGCTGGCCCTGTTCCGTCTGTACTGGCCCTATGGCCTGTCTGAGGGGGAACGGGATAAATACTGGTCTTATATAGAAGGAAATGCCGCCCAGGCCGCCCGGGCAGTGATGGAAAGCGCAGATACCGGCATGGCCCGGTGGCTGGCGGAGAGTCCCGGGATGGAGCGGCCCCAGCTGGAAGCCATGATCCATGAGGCGGGGCAGGAGCAGGATACCCAGATGATGGCCCTGTTCATGGATGTGCTCCACAGGCGTTTCAATAATTCTGCCCCAGCGCGCAGGAAATTCGAGTTATGAGCATAAGATAAGCTATCGAACTATAAGAATACATTTCAGGAGGAAGAAACATGTCTAAAAAATCAAAAGTAGAAGAACTTCAGGAAGAATTAACCTGGAAGTTTCCACACATTGCCAAGGAAGCCCCGGAACAGGTGGAGAAAGCCGCCAAGTTCTGTGAAGGATACAAGGAATTCCTGGATGCCGGCAAGACGGAGCGGGAGTGCGTGGCAAAAGCCGTGCAGATGTTAAAGAAAGCGGGCTACAAGCCCTTTGACCCCAAGGCTTCCTATGAGACAGGCGACAAGGTGTACTATGTGAACCGGGGCAAATCCCTGATCGCAACCACCTTTGGCAAAAAGCCCCTGACCGACGGGCTGCGCATTAACGGCGCCCACATCGACTCCCCCCGCCTGGATTTAAAGCCCAATCCCATGTACGAGAAACATGATATGGCACTGTTTAAGACCCATTATTACGGCGGAATCCGCAAGTACCAGTGGGGAACCATTCCCCTGGCCATCCATGGCGTGGTGGTGAAGAAGGACGGAACCAAGGTGGATATCTGCATCGGTGAAAAGGCCGGAGATCCCGTATTCTGCGTCACGGACCTGCTGCCCCACCTGGCTGCCAAGCAGAATGAGCGCTCTTTAAAGGACGGCATCAAAGGCGAGGAGCTGAACATAGTGATCGGGTCCCTGCCCTTCCAGGACGAAGCGGTGAAGGAGCCGGTGAAGCTGCTGGCCCTGCAGCTGTTAAATGAACAGCACGGTATCACAGAGCGGGACTTCTACCGCGCGGAGATTGAGATGGTGCCTGCCCATAAGGCCAGCGATGTGGGCCTGGACCGCAGTATGGTGGGAGCTTACGGCCAGGACGACCGGGTCTGCGCCTACACGGCGCTGCTGGCTGAGATGGACGCCAGGAAGCCGGCCCGCACCACAGTCACCATTCTGGCCGACAAGGAGGAGATCGGCTCTGAGGGCAATACAGGGCTGGCCTCTGATTTTGTGCTTCACTATATCCAGGATCTGGCAGACCAGGCGGGAGTGAAGGCCCGGGATGTGCTGAGAGCTTCCCTGTGCCTGTCCTCAGATGTGAATGCTGCCTTTGACCCCACATTTGCGGAGCCCTTTGAGGCGGGGAATTCCAGCTACATCAACAAGGGCTGTGTGCTGACCAAGTACACGGGGGCCCGGGGTAAATCAGGTTCCAACGATGCCAGCGCCGAGACCATGGCCAGGGTGATCAAGATCATGGACGATGAGGGCGTGTTCTGGCAGGCCGGGGAGCTGGGCGCTGTGGATGTGGGCGGAGGCGGGACCATCGCCAAGTTTGTGGCGGGAATGAACGTGGATACAGTAGATCTGGGCGTGCCCATCCTGTCCATGCACGCGCCCTTTGAGCTGGCCTCAAAGCTGGATGTTTACAATACATACAAAGCATTTAAGGCCTTTTATAAATAACCTAAAAATTTAATGAAATTGATGGAAAAGCTTTTTTTTCCACGTTATGTATGATATAACTAAGTACAACGCCCGCCGGGAGCGGACGAAATGAACCGAGAGAAAAGGAAAATTTACGATGAAGAAATTTGCATTAATGTGTTTATGCGGATTGACGGCAGCAGCTTTCTTGACCGGATGTTCTCAGAGCATCAGCCTGGGGGAGTATAAGGGAGTCGAGGTAACCGTTGCATCTGCGGAAGTGACTGAGGACGAGGTATATGCTGAGGCCAAGAAAATCATGGACGCCAATCCCGCACAGGTTGAGGTTGACCGCCCTGCCAAGGACGGTGATACTGTGAATATTGATTATGTAGGAACTCAGGACGGCGTGGAGTTTGCCGGCGGAACCGGAACCGGCCAGGATCTGGTTCTCGGCTCCAATTCCTTTATCCCAGGCTTTGAAGCAGGCCTTGTGGGGGCCAAGAAGGGCGATGTGAAGGACCTGGATCTCACATTCCCCGACCCTTACACAGAACCAGCTCTGGCAGGCCAGCCGGTTACCTTCAAGGTGACGGTGAACGCGGTGAAGGAGAAGCAGGAAGCGGTTCTGGACGATGCATTTGTCCAGAGAGTATCTGATTTTAAAACTGTGGAAGAGTTTATGAACGACACCAGAGCAGACCTGGAGAAAGCCAGGAAGCAGCAGGTTGAGAGCAAGAAGGAACAGGATGTACTTCAGATCGTGATGGACAGCTCCAGCATCAAGTTAAGCAGAAGTGATGTAGCCAAGCGCTACAACGCAGAGATCAAGAATTACACAGCCCAGGCCCAGGCATACGGCACCTCCCTTGCAGGGATGGCGCAGAATTACGGCACCGACGAGGGCGGCTTAAAGGAGATGATCAAGGCCTCTGTGGAAGCAGATATGAAACAGCAGCTGGTGATCGAAACCATCGCAGCCCAGGAGAACCTGGTAGTGGATGAGGCGGACCGCCAGGCATTCGCAGAATTAAACGGCGCGGACTACGAGACGCTGGTCAGCTATTACGGCGAGGAGCAGGTGGCCCAGCAGGTAGAGAAATATAAAGTCATGAAGTTCCTGGCAGACAATGCGGTTGAAAAGGTGGAAGCGCCTGCGGAGACCACAGCGGCAGGGGAGACAGCGGCAGAGACCACGGCAGCAGAGACCACAGCGGCAGAAACAGCAGCAGGAGAGACCACAGCAGCAGCGGAGGCCGCAGCAGAGACCACCAGTGCGCAGTAGACAGAATCTCATGCACAGATAAATGTGCGGCATAAAAAAAGAGTACCCAGGGAAGAAGGAGGATTCTCTCATGCAGATTTTGAAAGACAGAATACGTAAAGACGGCAGGATCAAAGCCGGGAATGTGCTGAAAGTAGACAGCTTTTTGAACCATCAGATGGACATCAGGCTGTTTGGGGAGATCGGCAAGGAATTTAAGCGGAGGTTCGCCGACGCGAAAGTGACCAAGATCCTGACCATCGAGGCTTCGGGCATTGGAATTGCCTGTATGGTAGCCCAGTATTTTGATGTGCCGGTGGTTTTTGCCAAAAAGACACAGACTAAGAACATAGCCGGGGAGGTGTACACCACCAAGGTAGAATCCTTTACCCATGGCCGCGTCTATGACATCATCGTATCCAAAGAGTTCCTGGGACCCCAGGACAAGGTGCTGTTGATCGATGATTTCCTGGCCAACGGCAAGGCGCTGGAAGGGCTGGTTGCACTGGTGAAGGACTCCGGGGCCCAGCTGGTGGGAGCTGGAATTGTCATTGAAAAAGGCTTTCAGGTGGGCGGCGATCTGCTGCGCTCCGAGGGAATCCGTCTGGAATCCCTTGCAATTGTGGAAAGCATGGATGAGGACACCCAGACGATTGTGTTCAGGGACGACGACTGATATTACAGCGGTCCGGCAGGCAGGAGACTGCAGGCCGGACCTTAAGCATCGCGGGGGACATCTTAAGTTAAAGGAAATGGTGACAGATGAAGAATCAGAAAGTATTGTTTTTTGACGTGGACGGAACGCTGCTGTCGGAAAAGACCGGGGAGATCCCTGAGAGCGCCAAGGCGGCGCTGCAGGAAGCGCGGTCCAACGGACATTTGATATTTATTAACTCCGGACGTACTTACTGCAATCTTGCAGGTATCAGAAACGAGATTGACGCGGACGGATATCTGTGCGGCTGCGGCACCCATGTTGTGGCAGGCGATCAGGTAATCTACCGCTACAGCCTTCCCAAAGAGGCCGGAAGCCGCATGAAACAGGACATTGTGGAGTGCGGACTGGACGGAGTCCTGGAAGGGGCGGAGGGCTGCTACATGCGCGGGGAGGAGTCCCGCTTTCCACAGGTGGAGGAACTTCGCCGGGATCTGGGCGCCGCAGGGATACTGTCCTCCCGCACTTGGGATGACGGCGGATTCGAATTCGATAAATGCTTCCTGGCCTCTGACAGCGACAGCAGCTGCGGGGAACTCTTCGAGAGAATGGAAGCCTACATGGACGTCATTGACCGCGGAGACGGATATTACGAATGTGTTCCCAAGGGGCATTCCAAGGCCACGGCCATTGAGCTGGTGCTGAAGCACTATGACATACCGCTGGAATCTGCCTATGTATTCGGCGACAGCAGCAATGATTTATCCATGTTTGAGTACGCGGGCAACTGTGTGGTGATGGGAGAACACAGCCCGGTGCTGGACCCTTATGCCACATTTGTCACCAGAAGCGTGGAGGAGGACGGGATTGCTTATGCCATGGAGCAGCTTGGAATCATCCGCGGGGCAAGCAGAGAATCAATTCCTGAATGAAGTGGAATAAAGGACATTTCCACTGGCCCCGCTCAGCCAATAGAATCCGTATCATGATAACCCTGATGTATGCCTCAGTGTTTTTGGCATGCTTTGGGGTTTTATATGTGATGGACCATTTGATGGAACCTTCCCAACCGGTTTCCGCCGGCACCTCCATGGCAGTTCAGACAGAAACACAGCCGGCGGCCGAAACAGGGGAAGGCCAATATGTGCGGCCCCGTCCGTCCACGCCTTCCCAGGCTGAGGAGGAACCACAGCTGCAGGGCCTGGAATACCAGTATGACAGCTGGACACAGCGGGTAGAAGGGGCGTGGACCCCGCCCCAGGAGACAGAAGCCCCCTATGTGCCTCCCAGGCTGGTCCTGGCCACGGACCTGCACTATCAGAGTGCCGCAGCGGGAGATGGGGGAGAGGCGTACCAGAAGTTCGTGGAACACTGTGACGGCAAGGTGGTGGATTATCTGCCCCAGCTGCTGGAAGCCTTTATGGATGAAGTCATAGAGGAGAGGCCTTCCGCCCTGATCCTCAGCGGGGACATCACCATGAACGGGGAGAAGATGAACCACCAGGAGCTGTCCGACCGGCTGAGACGGGTACAGGACGCAGGCATCCAGGTGCTGGTTATCCCCGGCAACCACGATATCAACAACAATAACGCGGCCGTTTACTACGGTAAGACGGCCAGTGAGACAGAGTCCGTCACCAGTGAAGAATTCTATCAGATCTACAGGGCTTACGGTTACGACCAGGCCTTCAGCAGGGATGAAACCTCCCTAAGCTACGCCTACGCCCTGGATGAAAAGAACTGGCTGCTGATGCTGGATTCCGCCCAGTACAACCCCAGAAACCTGGTGGAGGGAAGGCTGCTTCCCACCACCCTGGAGTGGATGGGTGGAATTCTTGAGGAGGCCCGGGAGCAGGGAGTTCTGGTGATCCCCATCGCCCACCACAATCTGCTGAACCAGAGCCGGATGTACACGGTGCAGTGCACCATGGACAATTACCAGCAGGTGGTGGAGCTGCTGCAGCACTACAGGATTCCCCTGTTCTTCAGCGGGCACCTGCATGTCCAGCGCATGCGCAAGTACAAAAGCGAGCCTGGGGTGCCGGACGGCGAATACGGCATCCAGGAGATCGTCACCGATGCCCTCAGCATTCCGCCCTGCCAGTACGGGGAACTGAACTGGCAGGAGGACGGAAGCCTGGAATATTCCACCCGGTCGGTGAATGTCTCCGCCTGGGCTGCCCGAAGCGGGCTGGATAATGATGACCTGCTGCATTTTGAGGACTGGTCCTACCGGTATATCCAGAAGCTGATCAGCGACCAGATCGGCGGAGTGATCCGCAACCTGGGAGATGACATCATGAAATCCATGTCAGGGGTTTACGCCCAGGTGTACATGGATTACTATGCCGGCCGCGCCATTGACAAGGATCAGGTGCGGTCCACCAAGGGCTACCGATGGTGGGAGCGGAACATGCCGGACAGCTATCTGCTGCGGGAGATCAATGCCATGATGGATGATGCGGACAGGGATTATAACTATTTCCTGATGCACAGGGTGGATGACGACTGAGCTTAATAGATTGTTATGAAAAGGTTTATAAATACTTAAAGCAGAAAAATGCCGGCCCATAGTACAATAAAGGGGAAAGGCTGGTGAACGGACATGAGAAAACGTATGATTGGCATTACACTGCTGGCGGCAGCGCTTCTGGCAGGCTGCGGGAAGCAGCAGACGCAATCCCCTGAGAGCATTGGACAGGAGACTTTAGCGGCCCAGGAACCCGCCTCCCTGTCAACAGAAGAAATCCAGAAGGAGAACCCCGCAGAGCCCCCCATAGAAACGCCTCAGGAAATGTCGGAGGAAATGCCGGAGGAGCCGGTACGCTTCTATGAACAGGACGGCAAGGATTATGAATTGGTTCCGGATCTGATCACAGGAGAATATCTCTGGGCCAGCGCAGTGACTCAGGGGACCCTGGTAAAGGACAGCCATGGACATGAACGCACGGATAACAATACCCAGGAGCGCAGCTTTGAGCGTGTGGATGGCCAGGAGTCGGCTGCAGTGCGGCGCTGGGATAATCTGCGGTACTCTGCCGGGGAATACCTGATCTATGAGTATGACGGCACCATGCACGTCTCAAAAAGCCAGGATCTGTACCATCCGGTTCTCAGCTATGAGGTGGGAGCCACCCATGGCCTTGTGACAAAGGTGCCGGATGGCTATATGACGGCGGACAGCCGCTCATACGAAATTCATTTCTACGATATGCAGTTTCAGGAGATTAAGACGGTAAGCGGTTACCGGGCCGGGGAAAACGGTATCTATTATGTGGATGGTCTGATGGCGGTCAGGGATATGGAGACTGGCCTCATGGGGTTCATGGACCAGAGCGGCGAACTGGCTATTCCGTGCAGGTATGCAGCTGTCAGTGATTTCTCCAACGGATACGCCTCTGTGCTCACGGATGCAGAAACAGTACCTTATACAGAAGATGCAGGTACGGTCCGGATGTATTATGGAAAGGGAGGCCAGTGGGGAATCATCGACCAGGCGGGCAGCTATGCGTTGGAGCCGTCACAGCATTATGCCAATGAGAGCACGGATGAGACGGATATGGTATATTACAACGGAATCCGCCGGTTTGGACCAGTGAGGGAAGACCATACAGTGGACTTTATTGCTTCGGACCAGGATGAACGGGTGATAGAGACAGTGAAGATTGGCGCGGAAGGGGACGCGGGCGGAGCTTGATGCATCCGTCCGTGAGAGCCATGGGAGACGGACGGAACGGCCCAAGGGAACGGGCTCAAAGTTTGGAACGGGGATGGATCTAAAGGG
>URUZ01000101.1 GCA_900551225.1 uncultured Clostridium sp. | reverse complement strand
AAAAATTAAATCATTATACACATTTTACCAAATCCAAGGAGGATAACATTATGGCACTTATCAGAGTAACCGCATCAGAGATCAGAAAGACAGCAGAGCAGCTCAGAACCTATAACCAGAATTTCGACGGACAGGTGAAGAGCCTGGAGTCTTCAGAAGGATCATTAAACACCATGTGGGACGGTCAGGCCAACGATGCCTTCCATGCAGCGTTTATGAATGATAAACAGTACATGGACCAGTTCTATCAGCTGATCGGCAAATACTGCCAGGCTCTGGATGAAATCGCCGTTCAGTACGAGAACGCCGAGACCATGAACACCGACACCGCTTCCAGACGTAATTTCTAATATACAATACAACCAATCAATTTGTTTAAATAGGAAAAGGAGATACGATTATGGCAATGACAGGAAGTTTATTAGTAACCCCGGAGAAACTGATCAGCACTTCTGAGGAATTCAATACAGCAATGGGACAGGTAAACAGTTTAACAACCAGTATGATGGATCTGGTGCACGGAATGTCCGGTGCCTGGGAAGGCGAGGCCTCCAGCGCATTTCAGAATAAGTTCAATGAGCTTCAGGATGATATTCAGAAGATGTCCAATATGATCAAAGAGCATGTGACCGATCTTCAGCAGATGGCCAAGACCTACCAGACCGCGGAGCAGAAGAGCCAGGAGATCAGCAACGCGCTGTCCGGCAACGTACTGTAAAAGGCTTTGATATGCGGCAGCCGGAGGAAACGAGGGCTGCCGCATTTTTGCATGTAATGTTTGGGGGAGGGACTTGATGGTATGGAAGGATTTAAGGTATATTATAGTAAGATGAACACAGCCAGCGCGGAAATGGAAGATTGCGCCGATAAAATCCGGCGGTACAGGGAAGATGTGCTGGATGTAAAAAACCGGCTCAGAGGCAAGATCTCCTCCTCAGACCAGATTGGAAGCCGGCTGAAAAATATTGCCTCCGCCATGGAGAACCTTGAACATACTATGGGGCAGATGAGCCACGGCGCAGAGGTGATATGCCGGACCTACCACAGAGCTGAGAACACCATAACCGGCAGCGAGGATCAGGTGCTGGGGGCCCTGGGAATGTCGGACCAGGTGCTTTCTGCATTAGGTACCCTGCAGACCGGGGCGAACCATCTGAAATCCACAGCCCACATTCTGGACGCCTTTAAACATGGCGCGCTGCAGGTGGTGGAAAAGGATGGATACTATATCATAAAGGGTGTGAAGGAGCTTCGCAGCAAGGATGAGCTGCTGAAGAATATCAAGGGAACCCGCTATAAGATCGGCTCAGACGCATTTAACCAGAGCGGCCTGAAATGGCTTGCGCCGGCAGGGTCCTCCCCTAAAATCCTGGGAGCCAAGTTCCTGTCCAATATAAGGGATAAGGGATTGTGGAAGAACAGCTTTGAGGATTTTGGCGGCCAGGCGTATAAATTTAAGAAAAATGATTTGATTGGAAATGCCGGCAAGGCTCTGGCATACGCCGGTATTGCCCTGAATACAGGGACCAACATTTACGAAAACTACAAAAGCGGCGCTTCCGGGGCCAAGATAGCGGCCGACGCTACCACCGATGTGGCCAGAGGGCTGGCCGGAATGGCGGTGGCCACAGGCTGTGCCAAGATTGGAGCAGCAATCGGAACCGCCATTCCCATACCGGTGGTGGGTACTGTAGTGGGCGCGGCAGCCGGTTTTGTAATCGGCTGGGGCGTGACTAAGGCGGCGGAGGGCATCAAGATCGGCGGGAAGAGCATCGCCGGCTGGATTGATGAAGGCTGCAGCCAGGTAAGCAGCGGTCTGGAGACAGTCTACAGTGAAATCGGAAAGGGCGCGAAAAACGCCGTGGAGGGCACTAAAAAGGCCATCAACGGATTCATTGGCAGCTTTGGGAAATTTGCCTTTGGATAGCGCCGCAGAAAGAAGGGGATCAGGATGAAAGATTATTTACCAATCGGAAGCATTGTGCTTTTGAAGAATGCCACAAAGAAGATTATGATTTACGGAAGAAAGCAGTTGGCTTCAGACACAGGGGAGATGTTCGACTATGTGGCCTGCTTATATCCTGAGGGGAACATCAGTGATGAGTATACGCTGCTGTTCAACCATGAGCAGATTGATACTGTGGTGTATCGCGGTTTTTCCGATGAGGAGGAAGCTCATTTTAACGGAAGCATTTTAAATGCGGAAAACGGCCAGTCATGAAAATCGCTGTCAGAAAGCTGAGATTTAAGGGCAGGGTGACTCAGGATCTGAAGAGCCAGGATTTCCGGCCTCTGGACATCATAGACAACAAAATCGCCATCTCCAGATACTGGTTAAAGCTCAACAGGGTGTATGTGCCGAGAACCTTTGTTGTGGGAACCTATTCGCCTTCCAGCTTCTATTCTCCTACCCAGCCCTATGAGCTGCGCTTCGTGATGATCACGGGGGAGAAGGTGACCTGCCAGTTCTCCCACAAGCATTATGACGGTTTTCAGGATGCACTGAAGACGTTCAGGAGAGCGCTGCCCGGCGCTCTGGTGCTGGACAACTGGACCGTATACGAGTGGCTCACAGAGAAGGGGACAAAGCGCCGTCTACGTCAGAAAACGGCGGAGCTTCTGGCAACACAGGAGGGCTGTCTCGCTCTGATCCGGCACAATCCTGTGGATTTTCTGGAGATCTTGGCCGGGAAGAAGGTAAATAAGCGGAAATATTATAAATTGGATGATTCAGATCTGTATTTTCAGGAGTTTGGGCCGGAGGTAGAGAAGAATTAAATACCATCGAAAGGATCATATAGCCAATGAGTGACAACAGCGGTTTTTCGATCAAGGAGCAGGCGTGCAGATCCATGTCCGGCAACATGGGGGATATGGCGAAATCCCTGGACCGGATGGAAGATGAGATACGCAGCATCAGAGGTTCCCTGCGCTACAAGATTATATCAGAGGGGAATATCAGAAATATCCTGAACCGGGCGGCGGAAGCGCTGAATAAAGAGTCCCGGAACATGAATACCATGGGAAACACACTGGATGGGATCATCCGCCAGTATGAGACCACGGAGAAGAAGATCACGGATTATAAACGCAAGTGGGATACATATATCAACTCCGGCGAGGTGTCGGGCGCAGTGTGGGGCGCGGACGGGCGGCTGGACTTCAGTCAGATTGGAATCGACGGGCACCTGTCCGGTGAGACTGATTTTCTGGGCGGCTCTTTAAGCGGCGATTACGGCGCAGCCTGGGACTGGAAAGAGGGAAATGTAGGCGCTGCGGCTCACGGTTCCGCGGAGGGCCATCTGTTCCATGCAGAGGGAGAGGCGCAGTGGGGCATCTTCCAGGGCGCGGCCTCGGGCAGCATATTAAGCGCGGGAGCGGCAGCGGCCGGCGAAGCATTCCTGTTCAAGGACGGTAAATTTTCGCCGGGTATCTACGGCAAGGCGGAGGCAGAGGCCTCAGCCGCCAAGGGCGAGGTCAGCGGGAAAATTGGCACTGACGATTACAATATACACTCCAAGGCAGAGGGCAAGCTGCTGAGCGCCAAAGCCGAAGCCGAGGGCGGCATCGGCCGCGTGGGCGAGAACGACGACGGTGAGGCCATCTACGGCGTAAAGGGTAAGGCGGGGGCCTCCGCTTATCTGGCAGAGGGAGAGATCAGCTCCGGATTTAACATCTTTGGAATTGAAGTGGATCTGGGCGTCAGCGGGAAGGCCGGAGGCGCCGGTGTGGAAGTGGGAGGAGAATTGACCACGGGCGGCGTGGAAGTGGACTTGGGCGCCGGTCTGGGCCTTGGCCTTGGGCTGGATCTGAAGGTGGACTGGAGCAATGCGGACTTCCCCACATTTTCAGAAATCGGCCAGGGCATAGAGGACATGGGAAATGCCATCGGCAATGCGGGAGCAGCGGCCTGGGATGGCATAAGCAACGCCGGGGCAGAGGCCTGGAATGGCATAGGCAACCTATTTGGGTGGTAATGAAGCCATAAATAGTGTATAGTAACAGCATAGAAATCAACTGTGAATAGGAGAAATACAACATGAAAGATTTTTTACCCATCGGTTCTGTGGTATTATTAAAAAATGCTGATAAAAAACTGATGATCTGCGGCAGAATCCAGACCCAGTCCGGGGACCCCAAGATCTATGATTACAGCGGCTGTCTGTATCCCGAGGGGATGATAAACCCCAAGCAGATGTACCTGTTCAACAATGAGGATATTCTGCGGGTCTACTATATCGGCATGCAGGATGAGGAAGAATTCAAATTCCGCAAATACATGATCAGCAAGGTGGAGGAAGCCCAGGCCAAAGCCGCTCAGAGCAAGGAAGAAGGGGAGATCAATGGCAAAATATAACGCGGAGACAACCGGCGTTGTAGCCAGCCACAGAAAGCCTGGATTTTTGGAGTTCCAGTTTATGGTAAAACATGACGCCAACAAGGGGATTGCGTCCCCCGGAACCCAGACCTGGTTTGTGCCTATAATCAGCTATGAGGTGGATGGAAGGACCTACACCCATGATCCCAAGACTGCCTACAGGGGCAACAAGTATCTGGACATTGGACAGCCCATAAAGCTCCAATACAACGCCCAGTCACCAGATCAGTGTAAAATATGCATTTGAGCCCGATTTGCACTTGACATGCTATTGCAAATGCATTAGTATAGGATGGTAACACAAATTGCACATAATTGAATAGTTCGTTATATCCCTTATTCAGAGTGATGGAGGCAAAGGGCCTGAGAAGTCACGGCAACCCCGGTTGAGTATACATACGTATGCGAAAGGGCCGGAAGGTGCCAACCTGAGCGAGGAGTATGCAGCAGCACCGCATACTTGGTCGAGCAATAAGAGGAATTGAAAAAAATAATTTCAAGTCCGCATTGCTTGCGGACTTTTTTCGTGAATGCAAATAGTTACAGCGCGGAGACATGGCCAGATCGAAAATCGGCTGCCCTGCTCGCAGGAGCAGCCGATTTCCGATCTGACCATGGTCGCATGCATTGGAACAATGCACGCGACCGAGAAAACGCCGCAGGCGTTTTGGAGGTTCCCCCGCGCGGACCCGCGAGCCCAGTTGAGTCAACGTTTTTTTCGTAGCTCGCCACCCACCCACTAATTTTTCAACACCGAAAGGAGACCCACCCCATGGAAAGAAGACTTTTCACATCCGAGTCCGTAACCGAAGGACACCCAGACAAAATGTGTGACGCCATATCCGACGCCATCTTAGATGCACTTATGGAACAGGACCCCAACAGCCGCGTGGCCTGCGAGACAGCCACCACCACCGGACTTGTCCTTGTAATGGGCGAAATCACCACCAACGCCTATGTAGACATCCAGAAGCTGGTACGCGAGACCATCCGTGAGATTGGCTACGACCGCGCCAAATACGGTTTTGACTGCGACACCTGCGGCGTTATCACCGCCATAGACGAGCAGTCCAAGGACATAGCCCTTGGCGTAGACAGAGCCTTAGAAGCCAAAGAAAACAAAATGTCCGATGAGGAGATCGAGGCCACAGGAGCCGGAGATCAGGGCATGATGTTCGGTTTCGCCAGCAATGAAACCGAGGAGTACATGCCATACCCCATCGCCCTGGCCCACAAGCTGGCCAAGCGTTTAACGGACGTCCGTAAGGACGGCACGCTCCCTTACCTGCGTCCTGACGGCAAGACCCAGGTAACCGTAGAGTACGATGAGAATGACAAGCCGGTCCGTTTAGATGCAGTAGTCCTGTCCACCCAGCACGATGAAAACGTAACCCAGGAGCAGATCCACGCTGACGTGAAGAAGTACATCTTTGACCCGCTTCTGCCGGCTTACATGGTGGATGAGAACACCAAGTTCTTCATCAACCCCACCGGACGTTTTGTCATCGGCGGCCCCCACGGAGACAGCGGACTCACCGGCCGCAAGATCATCGTAGACTCCTACGGCGGCTATGCCCGTCACGGCGGCGGCGCATTCTCCGGTAAGGACTGCACCAAGGTAGACCGCAGCGCAGCCTACGCGGCCCGCTACGTGGCCAAGAACATCGTGGCGGCAGGACTGGCCGACAAGTGCGAGATTCAGCTGTCCTACGCCATCGGAGTGGCCCAGCCCACCTCCGTCATGGTAGATACCTTCGGCACCGGCAAGCTGGGCGACGACGCGCTGGTGGACATCATCCGCTCCAAGTTCGACCTGCGCCCCGCAGGTATCATCAAGATGCTGGACCTGCGCCGGCCCATCTACAAACAGACCGCAGCCTACGGCCATTTTGGCCGCAATGACCTGGATCTTCCCTGGGAGAGACTGGACAAGGTGGAGCTGCTGAAGAATTACCTGTAACAACAATATATACTTAAAAACGGGCAGCTGCATTATGCGGCTGCCCGTTTTGATACATCAGAACCACCAATTGCTGCAAGCCAGCGTCATCGTATGAGCACACGCGATCAAAGTAAACATAATGGTATTGATCAGGGCACCCAGATAGATCTTGCCGGTCTTTAGATACAATCTGCGGCTAATCACCGTGCACAGGCACTGTACGATAAAGAAATTCCAGGTCTGCATAACCCTTGCGCTGTTCAGTGGAACGCTGCCCACCTTGGCGAAGGTGCTGTACTGATAGATCCACAGTCCCAGCAGGCCGAAACAGTTGATAAAGCACATCAGCAGGGTATTGGCCCACTCTTTGCGGGTGCTGATCATGCGGCCGATATTCTGGGTAAAGGAGTTACCAAAGTAGAACAGGCCGAAGAGAAGCATGTAGCGCAGGGAGATTAAGAAGGCATCCCTGGCGGGCCATCTCACTACATAGTTGAGGAGGCTGAAATCAGCGCCGAAGAAGTAGGAGCCTACGCCCACCAACGCATATCCTGTGGCCACGGAACAGATGGCCAGCAGCACTGTCTTGCCAAGATTTTTGCGGTCAATGGCCATGTTCCACTGGGATGGATGGATGTCGGCCTTCTTCCTGGACAGATAGTACCGGATGGAGAACAGTACAAAGGTCAGCAGACCTGCGCTGGCAGCCCAGATGCCCTGTTCCAGGATAAGTCCCTGGGGCCAGATTCTGGTCCCGAACAGGCTGCGGGAGGCAAAGGTCTCTCCCTTATGGCCTCCGATCCACATAGCCAGTTTCATCATATAGAAAATGGGAATCAGGGACCCAAGGATCATGAAGGACCAGTACATAACAGCCGCAAAGGTGGTATTGGGCGGAGCCGGTCTGTAAACGTCGGATGGCGACTGGACCAGCAGACCCTTAAAGAATCCGGTGGTCAGCATAAGGCAGCAGGCAGAGAAAATCACGCAGAAGAATCCAACTAAGCCGATGGCATTGAATATCTGCATATATTGCAGGGTCTGGCTGCCGCTGTCCATTGGCGCAGGCGCTTCAAACGCATTCTGGAAAAAATCCACGGCATTTTTCGTGGTGGCCGGTGAATAGGGATTCAGCATGTGGATCTCATGGGGCTGGTAGAGTACGCGGATGTACTCGTCGTCAGATCCCTGGACGGTCCCCTTATAGATCTTGCCCACCTCCACGGATTCACTCTCAGCCAGGCTGTAATTGTCCAGCTCATTGACAAAGGTCCGGGCATTGTTGGAACGGTAGAAGTTCCAGGGACCGCCTGCCTCCGTGGTGTAGTTGTTCTCGTCAAATGTAGCCCCGCTCACGCCGTAGTCCACATCATAGTACAGGGGTATCTCATCGCCGCTGTCAGGCACATTGTCCGGATCATAGTTTAAGTGGTCCAGCCAGGCGCCCTTTACAGCCAGCTGCTGGTTGCCCATGAGGAACACTGCGGCTACCTTGTTGACCCCGCCGAAATACTCCTGAAGCTTATAGTATGCGTAGCAGGCATTGGTGGTCTTAGCGCCCAGGGAGTGGCCGGTGATGCCGATGTGATCCCTGTCCACAAAGGCCAGGTTGTTGTAAACATACTCCACCACGTCGGCCATGCCGGAGGTGGGTGCTGTGGTGATGTCCGCGAAATCGCTTCCCGGGTTGGCGGTTACTAAAAAGAATGCATCCATGGGATTGTCCTTATAATTGGAGGAATCCCCGTGGCCGTCACAGTCCATGGTGATGGACACAAAACCACGTTTTGCCAGCTCCAGGCAGACGGACTCCTGGCTCTCGCGGCCGTTATAGCTGCCGTGGAGGGTGACCACGCAGGGAGCCGGATTCTCAGGCGTGGCTGCCTTCGGCTTGTACATGGTGCAGGCCACGGTATTGCCTTTGCTGTCGAGAATGCTGAAATCAGACGTCTCGATACTGCCAAAGTTTGTTTTAACAAGCGTGGACCCAATCATGGATATCATGCAGATAATGATGGAAATAACTAAAAACCGTGCGTAAAATGTTCGGTTCAACTTCATTTGTATACCCGCCCCTTCGTTTGAATTAAACTGTCCCCATTAGTATATTTGCTGCTTCTTTTAATGTCCCCCGCTCCCCCACATTTCCCGGGAAAATGACGTAGGGAGTGTCCGGGAACCTGCTCTCTGCTCCGGTCTGCCACACGGGGATTCCCGGGCAGATCTGGCCCATTACATTGGCGCGCTGTACGGCCAGGGCCTTGGTGCCGATATCGCTGGAGGTGATGCCGCCCTTGGCAATGATAAAGCTGGGCGCTGTGTTAAGGTTCGCCACCAGGGACTGCACGGCCTCTGATATTTTGGCGGACCGGACCAGTGCTTCCTCCTTTGTGTTGTTCTCCACAACAAGCAGACGGCGTCTGGTGTAGGCCACGGCTGTTTTGCCCTGCTTTAATATGTCCTCAATGGCCAGGGTCGCTCTTGTCGTCTCCTCCTCAAATGCGCTGTCGTCCAGCACCAGATCTGAGTTAAACTCCACGCAGGCAATCCGATCCAGGGTTTTCAGCTCTTCCAGCTGTTCTGTGGTCTTGTGTGTATGGGAACCCACGATAATGACTCCGCCCTTTTGGGTATCGTTTCGGATCATCTGTTCCCTGGTGAGCAGCGGCTGGTCCGATATGCCGCCCAGTTCCTTGACCAGGGCGGCCGCGGTGCGGAACATGAAGTGCCTGCCCTGGCTCATCACACGGTAGAGGGCAATGCAGAAGATCTTGATATCCACGTAATCTATGGCATTGACTACTATTTTATTGAAGCCATGGACATCTTTAAGCTGCTGTTCAATTTTGGCCAGGTTCATGGAGCGCAGATCCTTCAGGTCAATGCAGGTCACCTGATCCGCCTTGTATCTTCCACCGGTTTTCTCCTCCACGTAGTCCCGCAGGTCTGAGGACTGATACCCGAATGTCTGGTCTGAGGCAAATTCCGTCTCACCGGCCGGAACCAGGCTGTCGCCGTATTTCACGTAATGGATATTGTCAATGGTAAAACGGCCGCCCTCCTTAAAGAAGGGGCAGAGGATCTCTCCGTCTATGGTGATGCCTGTCTCCGCCTCCACCACCTCTTTTAACAGCTCCGGCTCCAATGGATAATGGCCTCTGAGGGTGGAATCGCTGCGGCTGAGGATCATAAAGTCCGTTCCTGTCCTGCGGGATACCCGGGATACTGTCTCTGCAATCTCCCTGTGAATCCGGGCGGTCTGATCTGACGTCAGGCCCCTGGAATTGGTAAGGATGTAAAACAGCTTGTTCTCCTCAGCAAAGCCCTGTTCAATGCTGTCCTCACTCCAATTGGTATAAACGGACACATCATGTACGGTCTGTACACCGGTGGGATCATCGTCCAGCACCACGATCTTCCGTCTGTTGTTCTTCACCTCCTCCTGGAGCTGCCGCTCCGCTTCCTCCACGTCCACAGGAGGGAATGCATTCAGAATATCCGCACTTATCGTTTTAACAACACGCATTGTTTCACCCCTTCTTTTTGACCTCTACGTCTGCCAGCTGTTCAAAATACTGGACAATGCCTCCGTGGTCATCTTCCATATGGCCGCTGACCTTTAAAGCCTGCATGATTTCGAACAGCTGGCTTGTGAATGGCATGGGGACATCCAGGTCATGGGCAGTGGCCAGCACGTTTTTGATGTCCTTGTGGTTGATGGAGATCTTGCCGCCGGGCTTAAAGTTGCGCTCAATGATCATGGGAATCTTGGCGTTCAGCACCGCGCTGCCGGCCAGTCCGCCCTTGATGGCATCAAATACCTTCTGTGGATCAGCGCCCGCCTTGGCAGCCAGGACAAAGGCCTCAGACACGCTGGCAATAGTCATATTCACTATGACCTGGTTGGCCAGCTTGGTCACAGAGCCGCTTCCCGTCCCGCCGATCAGGAGAGCCGAGGAGCCCATGATGTCAAAATAGGGCATCAGACGGTCAAAATCCTTCTGGCTGCCGCCTGCCATAAATGCCAGAGTTCCGTTCACGGCGCCCGGTTCCCCTCCGCTGACCGGCGCATCCACGAAGCCCACGCCGGCATTTCCCAGTGCCTCGCCCATGGCAGCGGATTCAGTTGGAGTTACGGAGCTCATATCACATACAATGCTTCCGGCCTTAAGGCTGGGGAGAACTCCATTTTCTCCCAGAATGACCTGCTTAACCACTGCCCCATTGGGGAGTATGGTAAAAATGATATCGCACGCTCTTCCGATCTCTTCCAGGCTGCCCTGCTCCGCGCCCAGTGCCTTAAGCTCCTCCACCGCCGCCGGGTTGATGTCATAGACCAGCAGCTTCTCGCCTGCCGAGAGCATATTTTTTGCCATGGGCCTGCCCATAATTCCCAGTCCGATAAATCCAATCATAGTTTTTACGCCTCCATTTTATTGTGTTACATACCGGTATGCAACTGTTGATATTATACTATTACATACCGGTATGCAAGTCAATACACAAGATAATTTTTGGCGAAATGCTGGTTTTTAAATGTATAAATTGTGCGATATATCTAAAAATGTGCGAATTGATATTTCTGTATTTACAAATATCGTTGACGCTGGCCCTTTAATGTAGTATTCTAAAGTTATCATAATAATAAAGGAATTAAACCTATGCGCGAAGGTAATTTTAAGGTGCTGCAGCAGCAGGCCTACGAATATGTTAAAAATCTGATATTAGATCAGAAAATGGACTATAACAACATCTATTCAGAGTCCAAGCTGGCTCTGGAGATTGGGATCTCCAGGACTCCGGTGCGGGATGCAGTGCACCGCCTGTATCAGGAGGGGCTGATTGATATTGTTCCCAACAAGGGGTTTGTACTTCATAAGATGACTCAGCGTGATGTTATGGAGACATATGAGATCAGATCTGCGATTGAAGGGTATTGCTCCAGAAAGGTGGCGGAGGACAACCAGTCAGATACGGTCCGTGAATTGATAAAAGAGCTGAAGGCTTCCCTGGACCTGCAGGAAGAGATCTATGAGACAACACAGGATGTGGAGGCATTTTCCACGGAGGACCAGCATTTTCACAATCTGCTGGTGTCCCACAGCGACAATGAAGCGTTTATGGAGATTTTCAGCCAGTACATGCATAAGATCAAGAAGCTGGCGTGCTACTCGCTGAAGCGGGAGGGGCGGATGCTCCATACATTGGATGAACACCGCGGTATTTATGAGGCCATCTGCGAGGGCAGCCCTCATAAGGCGTATGAGGCTACGATCCTGCACATGAGGGCGCCTCTTGATATTAACCTGGAAATGGTCTGGTAATTGGTTATAGAGGGGCAGCGCCCATGAAACACAGGTGCTGCCCCTCTGATTAAAACAACTCATCCTCATCTGCGGCCTCATCCGTACCTTCCGGTTCCACAATCCGCACCGCCTCCCGGCTCTGATTCACCACATGTTCAATGGCTTCCCTGGAGAGCGGCCCTTCATTGATGACCAATCCGATCACCAGCGCCAGGTTGACCCCGGCCACCAGCGTAGTATTGGGGCGGTCCAGGAATGTATACATAATACTGTTTACACTGCCGCCGTACATGTCCGACAGTAAAATCACCTGGTCATCTGGCGACAGGCTGCTGTAGAAGGCGTTTAACTCCTCTTCCAGGGTTTTCTCGTCTACATAGGCATCAAAAACGGTGAGGCTGTTACTGCTGCCCAGCAGGATATTGATGGAGCTTTTGATTCCGCTGGCCAGATGGCCGTGGGAGGATAGAAAAAATTTAAGCATGTTCAGATGCTCCTTCCTGTGATATCAGATCGCGGTAGCTGATCAGCTGGATCTGGTTATCCTGCAGCCACTGTCTCATCCGGGGACTGATAACTGCGGCCAGATCCCGGGTGCGGATCAGGGTGTAGGTGGACACTTGAAACAGATTGTCATCTATGTATCCGCAGTGGGTCCCGATGAAGCCCAGCGGGTTCTTTACAAATTCCCTGTCGCTTAGAATACAGCCCATAGGGTCAGCGGACATCTGCTCTTCCAGGGGGAAGGGCTTTTTATTCCAGCTGCTGCCCAGGCGCACGGCGCCATATTTGGCCAGCATGTTTTTTACAAGGGGAATGCCGTAGCGCTCTCCCATGGTCTCCATGGCTTTCCAGACAGCTGGGGTGCTGTAGGAATGGCCATGCAGATACTCGGGCTTTTTGCCGGTCAGTTCCAGGAAACGCCGGATCTGAGCTTCTACCTCTATCAGGCATTCTTCGTAGACCACATGGTCCTGATTGCCGTCCTGCGCATCCTGCTGCCTGTGCATGCCGGAGGTTTTAAAGGAGCCGTCTTTTTGTACCAGGCTGGGAATGAGGCCGGGATCGGCGCAGGGGCTGCCTGCCACCAGATTGATGTCCTGCCCCAGGCATACCTGGGGATAAGGGCGGATCAGCTCTGCTGCGAAGGCTGCCGCCGGCATATTGCTGAACAGGCCGGTGCAGGTCACCACCCCGTCCCTGATGCCCTTCTCAATGCCGCAGCTCACGGCCTCTGTGATGCCCAGATCATCGGACTGTACGATTAACTTCATCTTCAGATCCCCCTTAATCCATGGGAATCAGCTTCTTGAGAGCGATTGCCTGTTCTTCGGGTGTGGTCTGGTAAATGCAGTCCAGGCCGCAGCCCATCAGCTCCTTGAACTGCATGACCTCTTCCTCATCACAGTACAGGTTGTTGTCAAACCGGGCCCGGTCCATGCCCGGCTTCTTGGGGGCCACCCGGCCGTAGTTGCCGATGTTGATGAAGGGGATGCCCTCTACCCGGCGTACCATCTCCAGGGCATCCTGGGGGCTGTTGACCAGCACCAGCACCTTTAAGGGCTGGCACCTTGGATCATTTAAGGTGGCAACCGCTGCATCCAGGGACTTGATAACCGTCTTGATTCCAGGAGGAGCCGCCATTTTTAAAGACTTCTGGATCATCACGTTGTCCGCGGCCCGGTCGTTGGCTACCACGATGCTGTCCACGCCGGTGTGGCGGGACCATTTGATGGCGATCTGGCCGTGAATCAGCCGCTCGTCAATTCTGAACAGTTTAATCATTTTTGATTCCTCCTGTGATATAAATTATGCGCAGAAGCCGGGCGGTACGGCTGTAATGCCGGCCGCTCCGGCCTGGTCAGGAAATGCTTATTCCTGTACTCTCCGCTTAAGGGCTTCCTGGTTAAATATCTGTTCCATGGACTCAGCAGAACGGTCAAATGCAAGTTCTCCGCCCACATAGGTCCTCTGGCATACAAAATCCCGGTCCACGAACATCAGATCCGCACGCTTGCCTTCACGGATGGAGCCGGTCTCTTCCTGGATTCCCAGGAAACGGGCCGGGCTTAAGGAGGCCATTTTAACTGCTTCCTCCACAGGCACGCCCACATGGTTAACCAGCTGTCCGATGTTGTTCAGCACCCATTTTCCGCTGCCGCAGATCCGGCCGTCGGAGTTTAAGATCAAGCCCTTTTCGTCTGCAAACATTTCCCGGTCATAGCGGATGTAGGTTCCCGCAGGAAGGCCCGCTATGTAGTTGGAATCTGATATGAGGCAGAATTTCTCATAGGGCTGCAGGCGGAACATGATCTTCAGCATATCCGCGCAGATGTGGTTTAAGTCTGTGATCACTTCATAATTGATATCATCCAGCAGAAGCAGCGCGCCTAAAGCGCCTACATTGCGGTGGTGTATGCCCTGCATCCCGTTGCCCAGGTGGGTGGCGATATCCAGGCCCACTTCCTTCTGGGCGGCATAGATTTCCTCTGAATGAGCCTTGGTGTGGCAGCAGGCCACCTTGATGTTCTGTGCGTGCAGATACCGGATCACGTCATATGCGCCCGGCAGCTCCGGCGCAATGGCCATCATGGCCATTCTACCCCCGGCCTTCTCCACCAGCCGTTTGGTCTCATCCACATTTGGCAGAGGCCAGGTCATGCCCACTGTGTTCTC
>URUZ01000100.1 GCA_900551225.1 uncultured Clostridium sp. | reverse complement strand
AGGTATAGACGCGGGAGAAAGGTACACAACCGTGTTTGGGGAATCGCGGGAGAAGGAAGATCGGATTCTGTCACTTCCTACCGGCAGGTCTAAAAAAAGAGAGATCAAACCGCCAGATATTTAAAAATGGCCGTTAGATCTCTCTTGCTTTGAAATTTACATATTATGAGGTTTTTAGTTTTCGAAGTTTTTTTACAAATGTGGGATACCCTTGGATGCCGACGCTTTTCTCCTTAACCCGCTCCTGGAAGCGCCAGCGTGGGGGCTTATACCTAGCGGGTGAGAGTCAGGGGAGACGGGCGGAGCGGCCCAAGGGGGCGGGCTCACTGGCTTTCACGAACAGATGAACCTAAATCCTCTTCGCGTCCCCCCTTCCGCGCCTACCCTCTCATATACGCATCCATCGCCTCAACCACCGTCTTAGAATAAGCCACCGCTTCTACCACAGTCTTAGCCCCCAGCACCACATCGCCCGATGCAAAGATCCCCTCCACTGTAGTCTCGCCGCTTTCATTCGTCTCCAGCAGTCCGTTCTTAGTAGCTTTCAGCCCCTGTGTAGTATTCACCAGCTTGCTCTTTGGCCCCTGGCTGATGGAGATAATCACAGAGTCGGCGTACACCTGCTCCGTCTCCTGTGACAGGCCTGCGGCATTGCCCTCCGCGTCGCAGAGCACGGTCTGGAACACCGGGCCGTCATCGTTGATCTCCACAATACTCTTGTTATACTCAAACTTCGCCCCGTCCAACATGGCGTAGGACGTCTCATGGTGGCTGGCATCAGAGCGGTTCCCCCTGGCGTAGAGAGTTACGTCGTGGGAACCCTGGCGGATAACGGTGCGGGCCACATCCATGGCAGAATTGCCCATGCCGATCACCGCCACCCGGTTGCCCAGATTGTAGGCATTGGGGTTGGCCAGGTAATCAATGGCAAAGTGGACATTTCCCAGGGATTCTCCTTTTACACCAAGGGTCTTGGGGCGCCACACGCCGGTGCCGATGAATATGCTCTTGTAGCCGTCCCTGAACAGATCCTTGATCTCCAGCGCCCCGCCGATGGTCGTGTTGGGACGGATCTTGATGCCAATGGCCAGAAGTTTCTTCTTGTAGCGGTCCAGGATGGTTTTGGGCAGGCGGAATTCCGGGATTCCGTACTGCAGCACGCCGCCGATCTTGTCCCGGGCGTCAAAGATCGTCACGCTGTACCCCCTCTGGGTCAGCATGATGGCAATGGTAATTCCGGCCGGTCCGGCGCCGATCACCGCCACCTTTTTGCCGTTCGACGGGGCGCACCCAATCTTGATCCGCTCCAGACAGGTGTCTGATATATAATTCTCAATGCTGCTGACATGGACCGGCTGGCCCTTTCTGCCCATTATACAGTGTCCCTCGCACTGGTTTTCGTGGTTGCACACCAGGGAACATACCAGGGACATGGGGTTATTCTCGAACAGCATGGCCCCAGCCTCCTCCAGCCGTCCCTCCTTCAAAGCCTTAATCATTACGGGAACCGGCGTATGGATGGGGCACCCCTGCTGACACATCGGTTTCTTACATTGGAGGCAGCGGTTTGCCTCGTCGATTACATGAACTGCCATGATGCATTTCCTCCTCTTGGGATCTGACTTTCATCATGCATCATAGCACAGCCACACTGGGGCTATTGTTTTTTTTCTAATGGAATGCGGGAATCTGCTGTTCTTTTTTCGAAACAGCCCGTCAGTTTTTTAACGGTTTTTCCCCTCATTTTCCGCAGTATTCTGCAGCAGCGGCTTCAGGCCCAGCACCTTGAACACGCCGGCCAGTTCCAGGACCTTGGCCGTGTAGTAGAAGGCCAGGGAATGAAGGGGCCAGGTGATGGCATTCTGGACAATGCGGGCCGGCAGCATACCCCAGAAGCCCTTGCCCAGCATAATGGACAGGCAGTATGTATTGAGCCATACATTGCAGACCACCGCCACCACGAATCCCGCTGCCAGCACGCGCCACAGCCTCATGGGGCGCTTGTAAAAAAAGCTTCCGTAGATCAGGCCGGCCAGCATGGTCACCAGCGTCATGCCGGGGAAGTATGGCCCAGCCGGCTTGATCAGGTATTTGAAAATGTCCATGGTGCCGTTGAAAACGCAGCCCACCACCGGGCCAAACAGGTATGCCACCACCATGTTGGGAATACCTGAGAATCCCACCCGGCTGCCAGGACCGATGTAAATGGTAAATGCGCCCAGCACCATTCCAAGGGCGCCCATCATGGCACATACTGTGACTGTTCTCACCAATTTAAACTCCTGGCGTGACTGGCTGAACAAAGTTGCTAATTTCTTCATAAAAAAATTACCTCCTTTGCAGACCTCTCGAACTACAAAAGGAGATAATATAGTATTATCCCTGATGCAGCGGGATGCGGCCAATGTACCGCAAGAGCTGTTAAAACAACCCTTTTCGTCCGGCTGACAACTCCCTGTTCAACCGGCACTTAACGCACAAAAGCCTACTCTGCTATTATTTTTTTCGCGATGTAAAAGACATCAATGCTTCTCACCGCCTGACTTCTACTATACACGATTTTATATTATATGCAAGCATATTTTTTTAATTCTCTTTACGGGGCCTCCCAGTAAATCACGCCCTCCCGCTCGCTTCTGAGGGCGAAATCCTCACCGTAGAGGTATTCCAGGCAGGAATATGTCTTGGTAATAACCATCTTCAGCTTGATAAACTGGCTTGTATCCGCCGGAATCCCGGCTATGCCGTACGCCACGCAGGCCACCTCCTGGGTGGTCATGGGCCTGCGGCTGTGATCCAGAATGCTCTTGATCATTCCCACCTTATCCAGATATGCGAATACAATCCGGTTCACTACCCCAGCCACATCGGTGATCGGCTCATTGTGGGCGGGCAGGATCAGGCAGTCCTGATAGTGATGCTTAATATAATCCAGTGACTGGAAATAACGCTTCAGCAGCTGTTCGTCAGGATAGCTGGTGCCCACAATGGGCACAATGCCGTTTATCACCTGGTCTGCACAGAACAGCACCTTTTTCTCCTCATCATACAGTCCCAGCTGCCCGAAGGTGTGCCCGGACAGCTCCACTGCCCGGAAATGATAGCCGTCGTAGACAAACTCATCCCCAGGGGCTGCGGGCGTATAGTAGAAACCGGGAATATCAAACTCCCAGCCCTTTTTTCCCTCTGCCCTGCGGTTAATCTCCATAAACATTTCCCAGACCTCAGGCGTTTCCTCAGGCGTGATGCCCACGCTGGTAAGCACCTGGGGCTGGTCCTCGGAATTGCCGTGGCTGTGGCTGTAGTACAGGCAGTCATAACAGTGCCGGTCCTCCAGCCGGTTCATGAACAGCCGCGCCCCACGCTCCGCGTACACGCTGGCCAGGCCGCAGTGGTCATGATGCTTGTGGGTCAGGAAAATGTCCAGCCGGCTTAAGCTGATCCCCAGCTCTTCCAGCACGCCCTCCATCTGGGCCAGGCATTTTCTGCTGCGAAAGCCAGTGTCCACCATCAGGCTGCGCTCCCCCGCGCTGCCCTTTACAATAAATATTTTAATCTCACTGATGCTCATCTGGTCGCTGTGAAGTTCCACTTCATAGATCCCCGGTGCCCGTTCTCTCATATCAATCACCTCTTCCTCGTAGTCCTCTCTGTACAATCCCCCTGTGGACCGCCAGGGCGATGGTTGTTCCCAGCACCGCCCCCGCCAGCACGTCTGTGGGGAAATGCACAAAGAGGTAAAGCCTTGAAAATGCGATCAGCGCCGCCAGAGCCAGGGCCCACCAGCCCCATGTCCTCCGGTACAGGAAAATGCTGACGGCAGCCTCAAAGCTCACCAGCGTGTGCCCGGAGGGAAAGGAGAAATCCCTGGGATTCGCGATCAAAAGAGCCACCGACTGGTCCAGCCAGCACGGCCTCTGCCTGGCTATCAATGGCTTTAAAATCAGGTTCCCCAAAAGGGCGCCGGCCGCAATGGATATCACCATGGCCAGCCCCAGGGGCCTCGTCTTTTTTATACATAAAAAAACAACGGACAACAACAGCCAGAACCAGCCCTTGTCGCCCAGGGATGTGATTCCGGCCATCAGCTCATCCAGCAGCGGCCCGTGAATTTTCTGTATTGCATACAATATCTGAAATTCCATCTAAATTAACCTTCCTGAAAAAATTCTGCCCCATTCGCTATATTATATCCCACCGAGGTTTAAAATGCAACCTGGACCACAGAGGGCGCAGGCTATTATTGTGAAATATTTAACAATTTTTATAGAATTTTAACTAAAACCTTGCATTTTTTGAAATCTATGGTAAAATCCCTAACTAATTGCTGAAACAACTACATAAGGAACCATAAGGAGAGCGCAGTCATGTCAAATGTTAAGGAATTTCTCAAAAAGAAAAATGTAAACATCACCGTACAGACCTATCTCATCGACGCCCTTGGCGCCATGGCCTTCGGACTCTTCGCCTCACTGCTGATCGGAACCATATTCGACACCTTGGGACAGCAGCTTCACTATGAACTCTTTAACGTCATCGCCCAGTATGCCAAAAGCGCCACCGGCGCGGCGCTGGGCGTGGCCATCGCACACGCGCTGAAGGCCCCCCAGCTGGTGCTGTTTTCCGCTGCCACTGTGGGCGTGGCAGGCAACACCCTGGGCGGTCCCGTGGGCGCGCTGGTGGCTACCGTGGTGGCCACTGAGCTGGGCAAGATCGTATCCAAGGAGACGCGTCTGGACATCATCGTCACCCCCGGCCTCACCATTATATCCGGCGTGATGATCGCCATGGCCGTAGGCCCCCGCGTGGCCCTGTTTATGGATGGGTTCGGTATGTTGGTAAAGACTGCCACTGAACTGCAGCCCTTCTTCATGGGAATTCTGGTATCCGCTCTCATCGGAATCGCCCTGACCCTTCCCATCAGCAGCGCGGCCATCTGTATCGCCCTGTCCCTGGACGGCCTGGCAGGCGGAGCCGCCACAGCCGGCTGCTGCGCCCAGATGATCGGATTCGCGGTGATGAGCTACCGTGAGAACAAGGTGGGGGGGCTGATGGCCCAGGGGCTTGGGACAAGCATGCTGCAGATGGGCAACATTGTGCTGAATCCCAAAATCTGGATTCCGCCCACCCTGGCCTCAATGATCACCGGCCCTATTGCCACCATGGTATTCCGTCTGGAGAATATCCCCGCAGGCTCAGGCATGGGCACCTGCGGGCTGGTGGGTCCCATCGGCGTTTTCACCGCCATGGGAGGAGGAAGCCGGATGTGGCTGGGAATCCTGCTGGTGTGCTTCGTTCTTCCTGCTGTGCTGACCCTGATCTTCGGGGAAATTCTCAGAAAAATCGGCTGGATCAAGGCCGGCGACTTAAAACTGGATCTGTAAAAACGGTGAACCGCGCTTTGCGAGCGCTTCGCCGCGTTCAACGTGAGAAGCGGAGTGCCTGAGAGGGCGCTCCGCTTCTTGCTGCTTCTTATTTCTCATCTTCCTGTTCCGCCAGCTCAAACCGCACGGCCTTCATAGACGGATCGTACTTTTCAAATGTTCCCTTCCCGCTCATTTTGGCTGAGAACAGAGCCACATCCGCCTTCTGGTACAGATCCTCGAAGGCTGTTCCCTGCTCCGGAGCCATAGCAAAGCCCGCGGATATGGAGAAGCGGATCAGCCGGCCGCTGCGCTTGTGGGCCTCCGTGGCCTGCCACACCACCTGTTCCAGCTTCCGCCGGACCGCCTCCTCGGGGATATTCTTGCAGAGCACCAGGAATTCATCGCCTCCCAGGCGGCACACTATATCCTCCTCCCGGAAATAGCTCTTCAGCTTCTTCGCATTCTCCACAATCATCTGGTCCCCGTATGTATGGCCGAACACATCGTTGGCGGCCTTAAAATTGTCCAGGTCAAACATAATCAAAGCCGCCGGCTCTTCCCCTGCCAGGTATTCACGGATTTTCTGCTCCGCTGCCTTGCGGTTGTAAAGTCCCGTAAGCGGATCTGTCTCCGCCTGTCTGGCCAGCTCCTGCTCCTGGCGCTTCTGCTGGTCAATGTCCATGACAAACATGTAGGAGAACACCTCCTGCCGTTCCTCCTCCTGGTTCAGGTAAACTACCATCCGCGTCCAGCGGGTCTGATCCCCGCACTGTCTCTGATAGTCCAGGCTGTCCGTGTAAATACCCTGCCTGAACAGATCCAGCAGCCGCCGGCGGTCCGAAAACTCCCTGAATACACGCCGAAACTCCGGCTGCACCCGGCTCTGGTTCAGGCCCTCCACAGCTGCCGAGTAGATGCTTCCCCGGCACCCGGGGCCGTCCATCCACCCGTCCCGGCTCTGCTCACTCACAATGATATCCTCTGTGAGGTTGATTCTCAAGTCGAACTCCGACTGGCTGCGCAGCAGTTCAAGGGTCTTTAAATCCACCCTTCTCTGCAGCTGCTCTTGCTTCTGGCTGGTGATGTCAATATAATATCCCACCGCTTTCACCGGAGTTTTGTCAGCGCCGTATATAGTCTCTCCTGCTGTTCTGACCCAGATCTCCCTGCCGTCCCCGCCTGTCAGAGGGATTTCACAGCTGCTGCACTTATGGCTTTCACCTGTACGGATGCGCTCCATGTAATCTGAGAACAGCTCCCGGTAATCCTCCCGAATATAGGTAAGCAGTTTACAGCCCTCCGGAAAGTTACTGATGATGTGCTCGTTATTTTGCATAGCCGCATATACCTCAGCCAGTTCCCCGCTGCCGGTCACATTGTACAGGGTCAGGGTCCTGCGCTCCATATCCCAATCCCAGCAATTGATGTCCGCCAGGCGCAGAATACTCTCCAGTTTCTTGCCCGCCATTAAAAGCTGATGTTCCTTCTCCTTCATGGATGTCACATCCAGAACTACGCCCTGGATGATTTCCGCTTTCTCATAGCGCATAAAGCTGCTTTGGTTGATGACCCAGATCCAGCCGTTTTTGCTGGCCAGCCGGTACTGCAGATTCAGCACACGCCGCCGCAGCGCCGCCCCCTCCTTCAGCTTGTACTGGTCGTCCGGGTGGATCATGTTCAGAAAACAGCTGTCATACAGTTCTCGTATTTCATCCTTAGTATACCCCACAATCTCCTGAAAACGGTTACTGATATAGAGGAACTCAAAGCCATCCTCCACTCTGCAGCGGTAATATCCCCCCGGAGCATCATTGTTGACAAAATTCAGCTCCTGGTTCTGGTGCCTTAAGATTGCATTGCTCTGGGCCAGCTGGCGCTGGGTCTCCATGGTCTCCGATATGTCGGTGCATGCGCCGACAATTGCCAGACGGCCGTCCTCCGCCTCAATGACCCGGCCCTTATTCAGGGTCCAGAACCAGGTCCCGTCCTTCTTGGGCATGCGGTAGGTGGTGGTATACTCCATCCCCGGATAATACTCCACTCCCACATCCTTGGCTGCCTTGTCCCTGTCATCGGGGTGTACGGTGTTGGACACCTTCCAGTGGATGGCTTCTGCAAACTCATCAAAGGTTCCGTATCCCAGCAGCCGGACCATCTCCTGGTTGGCAAAATACAGCGGGAAACCACTCTCACAATATGCACCGATCATCCCGCCCGGAGTCATCTGATTGAATATGGCTGTCGCTGCCCGGCGGTTCTGTTCCCCCAGTTTCATAAAGGACTCATCATTATCCGAAATATGCATCACGGCGGAGAGAGCCTTCTGGGAGGATTCCAGCTGCTGCTCCCTGCGCTTCTGCTCCGTCACATCACTGATCGATCCATAGTACAGACTGTGGCCGTCCTGTTCCCGCAGAAAAAAGGCCCGGATATGAATCCAGCGGCTGGAGCCGTCCCCCAGCACCCTGCGGAAATCACCCTGGGCGCCGTTCTGCAGATCTCTTCCTGCCTGCCGGAATATATTCATAACCTGCTCCCGGTCCTCCTGGTATATGTCCTCCATAATCCGCCTGCGGCGCTCCTCCAGGTCCACAGGGTTGGTTCTCGTCACCCGGTAATACTGTTCATTTACACGGACCAGCTCCACGCGGTCTCCACACACATCGTAAAATGCAACTGCGCCCAGAATGTTGTTCAGCAGTGTCTGGCTGATGGCATCCTCTCCCAGCAGCTCCTTGACGTGCAGCCGCCCCACCTGTTTTGCCTGGATCCCGCGGAAGTCAATATTGTCCTCATTGCTCAACAGAGGCTCAAACACCTGTATGGGCATGGGACGGTAAAAATAATATCCCTGGGCATAATTGCAGCCCATGTCCAGCAGGAAGTCCGCCTGTTCCCTGGTCTCCACTCCCTCCGCAATCACCCGCAGCCCCATAAGGCGGGCCATATTGATCACTGTCTCCAGGATGTTCATGCCCTTATTGCTGCTCTGCTCGTCCATCTCCAGGAACTTCATGTCAATCTTCAGCACATCTACCTTGACGTCCTTCAGCATGTTGAGGGAAGAAAAACCACTTCCGAAATCGTCCATCAGCACCGTGAATCCGGCATTTCTCAGCCCCTCTGCTACTGCGGTGATTCTGGTATAATCCTCCGCATAGGCGCTCTCCGTGATCTCCGCCTCAATGAGCGCCGGGGGAAGGCTGTATTTATCCGTTAAATCCTTAAATGTTTTCACCACGTCCAGGGTATAGATGTCCACTCTGGACACATTGACAGAGATCGGCACCGCCCGGTAGCCCCTGTCCATCCATCCCCGCACGCTGCGGCAGACCTCCTCCCAGATATAGAGGTCCAGATTGGATATAAACCCATTTTCTTCTAAAAGAGGGATGAAACTGCCCGGCGGCACAATCCCTTTTTCCGGATGGTTCCAACGCACCAGGGATTCCAGTCCGATGATCTTCCCTGTCGCCATATTGCATTTAGGCTGGGCATAAAATGTAAATTCATGGTTCGTCAACGCCCGCTGGACATCAGAGAGAAGCTTGTGGTTCTCCTCCATCTTCTGTTTCATCTCCGAATCATACCAGCTGCTGCGCACAGCGTAATTCCCTTTGATCATGCCAAGGGCAATGACAGCCCGGTCATACATGCCGCTGGCCGGTATTCTGGGATTGTCAATGGGATAGATCCCAAAAGCGGGCATAAAGCCTGCATCTTTACCGTGTTCTTTTGCATATTCCACGATCTGGTTCTGCAGTCTGTCCAGAACTGCCCGGTCATTGGGCAGAACGATGCCGAAATCATCACTGCCCATATAGCCTGCCACTCCGCCGTACTCTGCCTGTACCTGTTTCAGGCAGTCCCCCACCCGGATCAGGAAACAGTCCCCGGCCTTCTGCCCGTACCACTCGTTAAACAGTTTAAAATGTTCGATATCAATGGCCACCAGGCAGTATTTCCCCGGGTCTGCATTTTCCAAAAACGCCTCTGCATTGCTGAAAAAACTATGCCTCCGGTACAGGCCGGTCAGGCTGTCCACATCCCGGCTGCCCTGGTTCTGCAGCTCCTGCTCACGGAGCTTCTGCTCATTGATGTCCTGAATAAAACACATGACAATCTGTCCGTCGTGCTCTGAATTACTCACCAGCACCGCGATCTGGCTGACCCAGCAGTATCCACCGTCCACCATGCGCTTGCGGAACTGGGCTCTCAGCACATTGTCGGAAGCCTGCGCCGTCAGGCGCTGCACCAAACTCTCCAAATCCCAAAACTTCAGAAACGCCCCTCTGTCGTCAGGGTGGATCATGTAATCTGCCACATCCCTGGCCATGGAATGAAGCCGGCCCTGCTCAGCAGGAATCAAATATTTGTTCTCCACATGGAATAGGATCTTATACTCATCTTTAGTCAGATTGAGTTCAAACAACTCATCATATGCGCGGCTGCTGGTCAGTCCATAGAACAAATTCATATTCTGAGTATGTATCTCCCGGATAAACATGGCGCTGCAGGCCCCTGCTCCCGGCCAGTCCATGGCTGCCGCACTGACCTCTGTCCATGTCCCCAGCAGCGTGTTGTAGAACATACTGCTGTTCCCCTCCCGCTTTGCAAGAGGGCAGGATGCGCAGGGTACCTGCCTCCGGCACATCGCTTCATAGCACAGATCACCGCACTGCAATTCAGGAAATAATGTTTTGATTCTCTCATTAAAGTATAGGACCCGATGATTCTTATCTATGATATAAATACTATTCTCTTGGTTACCCATGTTCATAAATTCTTCACCTGCCTGGCAAATATGATGATAGTAATAAATTCATTATAGTCTCTGGCAGGGGGGTTCGTCAATGGAATCCCTATTGATCTGCAGGAGCGCTGCAGCCTAAGGGGATCGGGCGGAGCCTGGTGGAATCCTTAGGGCTGAGGGTGAAAATGAATTTTCAACACTCCAGGCGGCTAAGCACCCAACTTGTTTTTTTCTCATATAGTATATGGAGCGAATTTAATATTTCTGCTCCTGCTTTTTGGGTCTGTATTATAGCCGGTTCTTGTGCCGGTGGACCCGCTTCCCCTCTGGGCGTAATACACCTGCTCAGCGGCATATATGACTCCGGTTCAGCCGGAGCCAAATCTCCCGCCTGGGCCGGGACAATCCGCAAAGTGTGATACAAAGCTGAGCGGAAAGGTATTTTCAAACACGCTCTAAAACCCGCAGGTCTGCGCGGGATTAATTAATAAGGAGAGAGTAATATGAGTTTAAATGGAAATGGTACGAATCGCGGAAATGGTACGCGGTTTGACGACTCTGATGATGATTTCTACTTTGAGCGGCGAATGTCAGATTCTTGTCCATATGGCGGCTGCCGCAGCTGCTGCTGTGGCCGCGGCCCTACCGGACCTGCCGGGCCAAGAGGTTGTCCCGGACCAAGAGGCGCCACCGGGCCAAGGGGTATCACCGGACCTACCGGTTCAATGGGACCCCAGGGGTACGTAGGTCCCACCGGAGCCACAGGCCCCGCAGGACCAATGGGAATTCCCGGTCTTGCCGGACCGACCGGAGCCACAGGCGCCACAGGAGCTACTGGCGCTGATGGTATGAATGGGGCTATGGGTCCAACCGGCCCCACCGGCGCAGCTGGAAGCAATGGACTGATGGGTCCAACCGGTCCCACCGGCGCCACAGGTGCCACAGGTGCTACCGGTGCCGACGGCAACAATGGAGTGATGGGACCGACCGGGCCAACCGGGTCTACCGGGGCCACAGGCGCTGACGGCCCCACCGGGCCAACCGGAGCTACCGGGGCTGACGGCAACAATGGGGTCATGGGACCGACTGGGCCAACGGGTGCCACGGGGGCGGCCGGAGCTACGGGAGCGGCCGGAGCTACGGGAGCGACTGGGGCCACGGGCGCGACTGGGGCCACGGGCGCTACCGGGGCTACAGGAGCTGCGGGCAGCAACGGAGCTGTGGGGCCAACCGGGGCCACCGGCCCAGCTGGAGCTACGGGCGCTACTGGCGCAGATGGCAACAACGGAGTGATGGGACCAACTGGGCCTACTGGTGCGACTGGGGCGGCTGGAAGTAATGGAGCAACGGGAGCTGCTGGCGCTACTGGCGCTACTGGCGCTACTGGCGCTACCGGGGCCGCGGGAACCAACGGGGTTATGGGACCGACTGGACCGACTGGACCGACCGGGGCTACCGGGGCCGCGGGCGCTACGGGCGCTACTGGGGCGGCTGGAAGTAATGGAGCGACGGGAGCCACTGGCGCTACCGGCGCAGCCGGAACCAACGGGGTTATGGGACCAACTGGGCCTACTGGACCTACTGGTGCAACAGGATCTAATGGCGCAAATGGACCCACCGGGCCTACCGGTGCAGCTGGGGCTAATGGAGCTACCGGACCCACTGGGTCTACCGGCGCGGCTGGAGCTAACGGCGCTACCGGACCTACTGGGCCTACCGGGGCAGCTGGAGCTAACGGCGCTACCGGACCTACTGGGCCTACCGGGGCAGCTGGAACTAACGGCGCTACTGGGCCCACCGGGCCTACCGGTGCAGCTGGAACTAACGGCGCTACTGGGCCCACCGGGCCTACCGGTGCAGCTGGAACTAACGGCGCTACTGGACCCACTGGACCTACCGGCTCAGCTGGAACTAACGGCGCTACTGGACCCACTGGGCCTACCGGCGCAGCTGGAGCTAACGGCGCTACCGGACCTACCGGGCCCACCGGCGTTACTGGAGCTGATGGCGCTACTGGACCCACCGGCGCGGCTGGTGCTGATGGCGCTACCGGACCTACTGGCCCCACCGGCGCTACCGGCCCCACCGGCGTTTCACCAGATCAGGCATTTGCAAGCTTCGCCAATTTTGCGGATCAATTTACCAATGCCAGTCTGATTCCCCTGTATGTCGTTGTAGCAGATGCAACCGGACAGATCGTATCACTGGATTCCACCCACATTATGCTGGCTCCAGGATATTACCTGATCTCCTATCACGTATCCACGCTGTTAAGCACGCCTGGATATATGCAGGTTACACCGTCATACAATGGAACGTCCCATATAGAATTCGGCATTTACTTTAAGACAACCGGGAATGTAGCCAGCGCATACGGCTCCAATTCTATCATTATCGACGTGCCGGCTGAAACCAACTTCACGCTGACTTACAACAGCAATGTGGTCAGCACAGACGGTACCGCCACCATAACCTTCCTGAAACTGCAGCGCAATCTGTAAACAATAAGCCGCTCTCTTTGCAGGAGACTCGCCGTGTGTAATCACGAAAATAAGCCTTGCCGCCTCTCCTACGCGACAGGGCTTATTTTTTGTGAGACTCATCACCAAACTTGTTTCATTTCCATATATTAAAATGAGCGTTCAATTCGCTCAAATTCAAAACTTCAGGAGGGTGCTGTGGCTACTATCAGTCTATGCATGATTGTAAAAAATGAAGAGGCGGTTCTCGGGCGTGTGCTGGAACAGATGCAGGGCGTTGCCGATGAAATCGTTATTGTAGATACCGGTTCCACTGACCGGACCAAAGAAATTGCAGGACATTTTACAGACCTGGTATTTGATTATGAGTGGCATCAGGATTTTTCCGCGGCCAGAAACTTTGCCTGTTCCAAGGCTACCATGGACTACTGGATGTGGCTGGATGCAGATGATGTGGTGCGGCCGGACCAGCAGGAGCTGCTGACCAAGCTGAAGGCAGCTTTAAACCCAGATACGGATGTTGTGATGATGAAGTATTTGACAGGCTTTGACAAGGACGGAAAAGTGACATTTTCCTATTACAGGGAACGCCTGATCAAAAACAATCACGGATTTTTATGGCAGGGAAAGGTCCATGAGGCAGTGACCCCCAGCGGAAATATCCTCTATTCTCCAATAGAAATCGAACACCGCAAAGAAAAAGAAGGGGACAGCGACAGGAATCTAAAAATCTATGAAGCCATGCTGGCAAACGGCGAACACCTGGAGCCGCGCCACCAGTTCTACTATGGAAGGGAACTCTATTACCATAAACAGTATGATAAGGCGGTGCAGATCTTCCAGCATTTTCTCACAGAGCCTGACGGATGGGTGGAAAACCAGATCGATGCCTGTCTCCAGCTGTCTTACTGCTATGGCCAGATGGGCCGGACCAGGGACGCTGTTGTGGCCTTGACCACCAGTTTTCTCTATGATGTGCCAAGAGCGGAAATCTGCTGCGAATTAGGCCGGCGTTTTATGGAGAGCCACCGCCTGCAGCAGGCCATACACTGGTACTTACAAGCTCTGATCTGTAAGCCGCAGGAAACATCCGGCGGATTTGTGCTGGAAGAATGCTATGGCTATATCCCTTGTATCCAGCTCTGCGTCTGTTATGACATGCTGGGCGATCACGCCAAGGCATACGAATACCACAAGCTGGCCGCCGCCTTAAAACCGGATGCCGAGTCTGTAAAACAGAATCAGACCTATTTTGAATCCATTCTGGATTTGGAAAAAAAGAAGGAATAGGGCAGTCAGGAAAACTGCGCAGAATTGCTGTAACCAGCAGCTCTGCGCAGTTTTTCTATATCTGCCTGTTCCTTAAAAATTTTCCATATTTTACGCACAACTGATTATCTGACTCATATAGTACATTAAGCATGGAAACAAGCCATTTGGCCTGTCAATCCGCTCGCTTACGGCTTTAGACGTATCCGGTTTAATGTCTTCCAACAACCTGCAAAACTCTGGATAGACCTTCCGGCATTTGAACTCTTCTGCAAATGCCGGTATTTTCTGATAAATTTTCTTTAAAGCATATCATAAATAGACAAGGAGAAATGATTATGTATTATAAATATCACGACGGAATGAATCCTAATGATTTTGATCCTAGCGCCAATGGCGCCTATGACGGCCGCCGTTGTCCTGACTGCCAGAACTGTCCGAACTCCGGCTGCTCTAATTCCGGCTGCGGCTGTTCTAATTCCTGCTGCCGCGGTCCGGTCGGCCCCC
>URUZ01000099.1 GCA_900551225.1 uncultured Clostridium sp. | reverse complement strand
CCTCCTCCAACTCCATCACCAACATGACCGTGCGCATGGACTGGGTGGATATGCTGTCCGATGTGATGGATGAGGACCGCATCCTGGAATTTGCAGAGACCATTCCCAAGAACCTGACGCCCTCCTGCTACAGCTCCTCCAAACGTGCTCTTGCGCGCTGGGTGCGCCGGATCTCCCCATCCTGGGCAGTGGACGGCCTGCGGATCAACTCCGTGGCCCCCGGCAACACCACAACACCCATGACCCAGGGCATGACCGAAGCCCAGATGGACGCAGCCCTGCTGATCCCCATTCCCACCCGCTACGGCACCAGGACCTTCCTGGATGCCGGTGAGATCGCTAACGGCATCGTATTCCTGGCCTCCCCAATGGCCAGCGGCATCAATGGAATCATCCTGTTTGTGGACGGCGGAATCGACGCTCTGCTGCGCTCTGAACAGGTCTGATCACAAGGAGGAATGAATATGACTATATTAGAACAATTTGTAGACTGCATGAAGAAAGGTGACGAGGCCGCCCTGGCCGACCTTTTTAATGAATACGGCGTCCTTCACGATTCATCGGTAAACAGGGCCGGAATGGACACCATCCATCTGGAAGGCAGAATGGCCGTAGAAATGATGTACCACCACAAGTTCGGATTCAACGGCGGTCCGTTCTCCATCAACAGCGTCAAGTTCATCAGCGATACCGTGGCATGGTATTTCATCACCTACCATGATCACGTGGTGCCTGTCAGCGCTTTCTTGACTGAGGTGGATGACCAGGGCAAGATCCTGCGGCTGAACATCTACCCGCTTTAAGCAGAAATAGAAAATCCCCTGCTGCATCCGGACAGCGCAGAGCGCCCCGGATGCAGCAGGGGATTTCGTTGTACGCGGTGAAGCGCTCGCAAAGCGTGCGGTTCATCGTTTGTAATTTACCCGAAGATCTTAGTCCAGTATCCCTGGATAAAGATCACCAGCACAATGAGCGGCAGTATATAGCTCACATATATTCTGGCCCATGATGGGAAACGAATCCCTTCCCCCTCGTTGGCCTCCGCCAAAAACTTCTTAAAGCCCCATCCATAGCGGCTGGTACAAAACAGCAGGTACAGCATGCTTCCAATGGGCAGCAGGTTATTGCTGAGAATAAAGTCTTCCAGATCCAGCACCGTGCTGCCCGGACCCAGAGGAGTGAAGCCGCTCCACAGGTTAAAGCCCAGCACACAGGGTACGGACAGCAGGATGATGACCACAATATTCCACACCACCGCCTTACCGATGGAGCAGCCCGTCAGATCCCTTGCAAAGGAAATGATATTCTGGAACACGGCAATCACCGTGGAAAATGCCGCAAAGGACATAAACAGGAAGAACAGGGTTCCCCACACTCTTCCGCCCGCCATGTGGTTGAACACATTAGGCAGGGTGATGAAGATTAAGGGCGGCCCCGCTGTGGGCTCGATGCTGTAGGCTGAGCAGGCCGGGAAGATAATCAGGCCGGACATAAACGCCACCATGGTATCCAGCAGCGTCACGCTGATGGCCTCGCCGGTCAGACGCCGCTCCTTGCCGATATAACTGCCGAATATGGCCAGGGCGCCGATGCCGATACTCAGCGTAAAGAAGGACTGCCCCAGGGCGGCGAACACCGCGTCCCCCAGTCCCGCCTCCTTCATTTTCCCGAAATCAGGCAGCAGATAGAAGGCCAGGCCCTCTGCGCCTCCCTCCAAAATCATGGAGTGGACCGCCAGCACCACCATCAGACACAGCAGGCACAGCATCATGGCCTTGGTGATGCGCTCCACGCCCTTCTCCAGGCCAAGGGCGCAGACCCCGAAGCAGACCAGCACCGTCAGCACCATGAACACCATCATAAGGCCGGGGTTGGCCAGCATACCGTTAAACTCCGCTCCCACCGCAGCTGCGTCCAGGCCGGTGAAATCGCCCTTCAGCATTTTCAGGAAATACAGAATCATCCATCCGCCCACTGTGGTGTAAAACATCATCAGAATGTAATTGCCCGCAATGGCGATGAACTTGGTCCAGTGCCACTTTGTGCCGCTGGGCTCCAGCGTGTCAAAGGACAGGGCCGCGCTCTTTCTGCTGGCGCGCCCCACGGCAAACTCCATCACCACAATGGGCAGGCCCAGCACCAGCAGAAACACCAGATATACCAGCACAAACGCGGCTCCCCCATAATTACCCACGATATACGGGAAACGCCACACGTTCCCCAGTCCAATTGCACATCCGGCCGAGATCAGGATAAATCCCAGCCTGGATGAAAATTTCTCTCGTTCCATTTGTCTCAATACTCCTGTTATCTATTAGTCATCATTCAAGTCGTATTATGGTCTCCCGGCTGCGATCTTTTGTTCACATACAGCCAGAATATCCCCAATCTTCTGCCCATCCGCCCGATGGACCGGCAAAAACGGCTTCATATCAGCATTATGGTCCCCCAGCGCCTTTTCATACCAGGCCACGTCCAACCACCGGCCGAATTTATATCCCATATTTTTAAATGTTACCGCCCTGGTGAATCCCATGGCTTCATGCAGATGCTGGCTTCCCGGGTTGGGGGAGGTGACAATCCCATAGACAGTCTGGATATTCTGTAGCGCCAGAATCTCCAGAACCGCCTGGTAAAGGGCGCGTCCTATACCCATGTGGACAAGTGCCTTGTCCACATACACGGACAGCTCTGCGTTCCACTGGTAGGCAGCCCGCTCCATATGGCGGTGTGCATAGGCGTAGGCGGCGATCCGGCCGTCCACCAGGCACACCAGGTAGGGGTATTCCGCGGATATCGTCCGAATCCTTTCCCTGAATTCCTCCTCCGAAGGTACATCATACTCAAAGGTGATTGTTGTTTCGCGGACATAATGGGCGTAGATCCTTAAGATCTCCCCTGCATCCTCCGGCACTGCCGGCCTGATCTTTATATATTCCATATCCCATTTCTCCTGATATCTCTCAATTTATAAATCAAACAGCGACAGCTGGTTGGACTGGGGCAGCCCGCCCAGAAGGCCCAGATCGGCCATCAGGGTACAGATGGTGCCGTTTACCTTGGAACGGCTGCTGAAATCCTCCCTGGACAGGAAGGGTCCGTCCTTCACCGCGTCCACCACAGCCTCCGCCGCCTTCTCACCCAGCCCGTCGATGCTGCTGAGGGAGGGCATCAGCTTCCCGTCTATCACCTGGAAATCCCTGGCCTTGGCCCGGTAGATGTCAAGAGGAATGAACTCAAAGCCCCTGGCGTACATCTCCTGCACAATACGCATATCCCGCAGGGTATCCTGCTCCTTCTTGGACAGGACATCCACCCGCTTCTTATAATCCGCCAGATAATACTCCAGCTTGTCAGGCCCCTGGCACATGATTTCATAGGAAAATGCGCTGGCGCGGATACTGAAAAATGCCGCGTAATAAGCCAGGGGGTAGAAAATCTTGCAGTAGGCAATACGCCACGCCATCATAACATAGGCCGCGGCGTGGGCCTTGGGGAACATGTATTTAATCTTTTTACAGGACCAGATGTACCACTCCGGAACTCCGTGGGCCTCCATCTCCGTGATCCAGTCGTCCTTCAGCCCCTTGCCCTTACGCACGCTCTCCATGATGGTAAAGGACAGACCCTCGTCCAGACCCTGGGCGATCAGGTAAACCATGATATCATCACGGGTACAAATGGCGGTCTGAATGGTGGCCTTACCCTCCTGGATCAGCGTCTGGGCATTGCCCAGCCACACATCCGTACCATGGGCCAATCCCGCAATACGCACCAGATCGGAGAAATACTTGGGCTTGGTGTCAATGAGCATCTGCATGGCGAAATCCGTTCCGAACTCAGGCACGCCCAAAGCGCCCAGAGGACAGCCGCCGATATCGTCCGGCATGATTCCCAGGGCCGATGTGTTCTGGAACAGGCTCATAACCTCCCGGCTGTCCAGAGGGATATCCTTAACCGGATCAATGCCGGTCAGGTCCTGGAGCATACGGATCATGGTGGGATCATCGTGTCCCAGGATATCCAGCTTCAGCAGGTTATGGTCAATGGAGTGATAGTCAAAATGCGTGGTTATGGTGGAGGTAGTCATGTCGTTGGCCGGATGCTGCACCGGGGTAAATGAGTAGATCTCCTCCCCCAGGGGCAGCACGATGATACCGCCGGGATGCTGTCCCGTGGTTCTGCGCACGCCAACGCAGCCCTGCACAATGCGGTTGATCTCGCAGTTGCGCTTCCTGCTGCCTCGCTCCTCATAATACTTCTTCACATAGCCGAAGGCCGTCTTGTCGGCCAGGGTGCCGATGGTGCCCGCGCGGAAGGTCTGGCCCTTGCCGAAGATGACCTCCGTGTAGTCATGGGCCTTACTCTGGTACTCACCGGAGAAGTTCAGGTCAATATCCGGCTCCTTGTCCCCCTTAAAGCCCAGGAAGGTCTCAAAGGGAATATCGAATCCGTCCTTCTCCAGCGGCGTGCCGCAGACCGGGCAGGCCTTATCCGGCATATCACAGCCGGCCATTCCCGAGAAGGATCTCACTTCCTCGGAATCAAAATCATAATACCTGCAGCTTGGACAGTGGTAATGAGGGCTTAAGGGGTTAACCTCCGTGATACCGGACATGGTGGCCACAAAGGAGGAACCAACCGATCCACGTGAGCCAACCAGATAGCCGTCCTCATTGGACTTCCACACCAGTTTTTGGGCGATGATATACATAACCGCAAACCCGTTGGTGATAATGGAGTGCAGCTCCCTCTCCAGCCGGTCCACTACGATCTTGGGGAGGTCCTCGCCGTACATTTCGTGGGCCCTGTCATAGCAGATATTGGTCAGGGTCGTATCTGAATCTTCAATGACCGGCGGGCATTTGTCCGGGCGTACCGGGGCGATGCGCTCGCACATATCCGCAATCTTGCGGGTGTTGGCCACCACCACCTCCTGTGCCCTGTCCGGTCCCAGGTAGGCGAATTCACTCAGCATCTCCTCCGTGGTGCGCAGATACAGCGGCGCCTGGTCGTCCGAGTCCTTGAAGCCCTGGCCGGCCATGATGATCCGCCGGTACACCTCGTCCTGAGGGTCCAGGAAATGCACGTCGCAGGTGGCGCACACCAGCTTCCCGAACTGGTCTCCCAGCTTCACGATCCGGCGGTTGATATCCTTTAGCTCCTCCTCGCTCTGGATGGAGCTTTTCTCGTCCCTCAGCATAAAGAAGTTGTTGGCCAGAGGCTGGATCTCCAGATAGTCATAGAAATTCACCAGCCTGGCCACCTCCGAATCAGGGGCGCCCCGCAGCAGCGCCTGGTACAGCTCTCCCGCCTCACAGGCAGAACCGATGATCAGCCCTTCCCTGTACTGGCTCAGGATGCTCTTGGGAATCCTGGGCCGTCTGGCGTAATAGGTCAGGTGGGACCAGCTGACCAGGCGGTACAGGTTGACGCGCCCCACATCGTTCTTGGCCAGAATGATCACATGGTGCGTGGGCAGCTTGCGGATGGTATTGGTGTCCATGGCGTTCAGGGCGTTTAATTCATCCAGGGTTTCCACATCCCTGGCCCTGAGCATCTTCACAAAGGCCGCGAAGATGTCCGCGGTGCACCCTGCATCATCCACAGCCCGGTGATGGTTCTGCAGGGAAATGCCCAGCGCCTTTGCAACCGTGTCCAGCTTAAAACGGTTTAAATTAGGCAGCAGCAGTCTGGCCATGGTCACCGTATCCAGCACCGTTGGGTTGAAGGCCAGCCCCTGCTCCTGGGCAAAGTGGCCGATAAATCCCACATCAAAGGAAGCGTTGTGGGCCACAAGCACCGCGTCCCCCACAAACTCCAGGAATTTCGGCAGCACCACGTCGATCTTGGGGTGAGGCAGCACCATGGCATCATTGATGCCCGTCAGCTTCTCAATCTCAAAGGGAATAGGCACATCCGGATTGACAAAGGAGGAAAAACGGTCGCTTATCTTCCCGTCCACCACCTTCACTGCCCCGATTTCAATAATTTTATTCTTAAGGGGGCTGAAACCTGTGGTCTCAATGTCAAACACCACAAATGTCTCGGAAAAGCCCTGGTTCCTGGAATTCTCCACCAGCTGCTTGGTGTCGTCCACCAGATACCCCTCCACTCCATAGATGACCTTCAATTCATCACCCTTGTCAATGGCATGGTTGGCATCAGGGAAGGCCTGGACACAGCCGTGGTCCGTCACAGCGATGGCCGGCATGCCCCATTTCTTGGCCCGCTTGATGATGTCCTTCACCTCGCTTACGCCGTCCATATCGCTCATCTTGGTATGGCAGTGGAGCTCCACACGCTTCTCCAGACTGCCGTCCACACGCTTGCTGGTAAAATCCTCCCCCTTCTTGATGCCCGTAATGGAACCCAGGGTCAGCTCGCCGTCGAACTTGTCGATGGTGGTCACTCCTTTGATCTTAATAAAGGAGCCCACGTTGATCACAGCCTTGACCTCCTCGAACAGCTCCGGCCGGATGAACATCTTCACGCTGATGGTGTCCGTAAAGTCCGTCACGTCAAAGGTCAGGATGAACTTGCCGCTCCGCAGCTCCCGGTTCTCACAGGTGAGGATCTTGCCCCGTAGGGTCACTTCGCCCATCTCGCCGTCAATCTTCTCAATCTCCAGGAAATCGTCGTCAAAGTCGCGCCCATAGAGCACCTCCGGGTTGTTGGATTTCTTGACCGTCAAATTGCGGTCCCGGTCGCCAAAGCGTCCGCCCTTGTCCTTGTCCCCCCAGCCGCCCTTCTGGCGTCCGCCCTTGTTCAGCTGGCCTTCCTTTGCCTTCCCCTGGGAAATGCCGCCCGTGCCGTTTCCCTGGCCTCCTGCACCGTTTCCCTGGCTGCTTGGGGCCGGAGCCGCAGCCCCTGCGGTTTCCAGGCCCTGGCCTCCAGCCTTGCCCTGGGAGGCCTGCTGCATAAGGGAATCCCAGGGAGCGCCGCCGGCGTCCCCGCCCATGAATTCCTGGCCGCCGCCGGCCGGGGAGGCTGCAGCGGCTGCCGGGGGCTGCTCCGCCCCCATTGCCTCCAGCTCGCTTCTGTGGTTGCGCCAGTAGATCTCCCTGGCCTCCTCCTCCATCCGCAGCTCCAGCTGCCGCCTGAGCTTGTTGCCCTTAGCGGGTATGTACTCATACTTTACTTCCATAGGCAGGCCGCAGCGCTCCGCAAACACCTTCTCCAGCACCCGCTTCAGCTCTCCCACCCGGTCCCTGTTCACCATGGTGTCCTCCACCGTCATGGTCATCAGATCCTGGCCGGTAAAGCTGATCTCAGCCTTGCGGAATATATTATACTCCACAATGCTGTAATTCTTAAGCTCCAGAAGCAGACTGTCCTTGTACACCTCCAGCAGCTTCTTGGGGGTATACTGGTCCGACAGCCTGTATTTTTCCAATACTTTAATATCCAGCTGCTTCTCCGGAAACAGCTGCTCTTTGATGCCCTTCTCCAGGGCGTATATGTTCTTCTTGTGGATCAGTCTGGGACTCTTCAGATAAACGCGAATAGAGCCTCTATCCCTGGTGGTGGTCACTTTGTCCACCTCCACCAGGGCTAAAAGCTCCCGCATCTGGTCCACAACCTTAAGTTCCGGAAATACGTCAAAAAACGGTTTTGCCATGTAAAAATGCCTCCCAGGCCTCAGGCTTAAACCCCGTGATCACCCGGTCTCCATCCACCAGAATGGGGCGCTTCACCAGCATCCCGTCTGTGGCCAGAAGCTCCAGCTGCTCATCCTCGCTCATGCCCGGCAGTTTGTCCTTCAGCTCCAGCGCCTTGTATTTTAAGCCGCTGGTATTGAAGAACTTTTTAAGGGGCAGGCCGCCTTCTCTTGACCAGCGCTCCAGCTCCTCTTTTGTTGGATGATTCTCCACAATGTGGCGGTCCTCATAGGATACGCCCTTCCCGTCCAGCCATTTCTTCGCCTTCTGGCAGGTGGAGCATTTTGGGTATTCTATAAACAGCATTGAGGTTCCTCCTTATGATTGATCCGCTGCATGGCCATTGGGGCCGGATTCCAGCGCCATGGCCGCCAGTTCCTGGTGCAGCGCATTCAGCAGCTCATCCTCAGGCACCTTCCTTAGGATCTCTCCCTTTCGGATCAGAAGACCCTCACCGATGCCTCCGGCAACTCCCAGATCCGCCTCTCTGGCCTCACCGGGACCGTTGACCACACAGCCCATCACAGCCACTTTGATATCCAGGCTGTCGAATTCAGTCACCATGGTCTCCACCTGGTTTGCCAGACCGATCAGGTCTATGCAGGTTCGCCCGCAGGTGGGGCAGGATACCACCTCAATGCCCCCTTTACGAAGCCCCAGGGTCTTCAGGATCAGTTTGGCGGACTTCACCTCCTCCACCGGATCTCCGGTGAGGGATACGCGGATGGTGTCGCCGATTCCCTGGCTTAAAATGATCCCCAGGCCCACAGCGGACTTGATGTTGCCGGAGGTCAGTGTGCCTGACTCGGTGATCCCCACGTGAAGGGGGTACGCGGTCTCCCTGGCGATCAGCTCATGGGCTTTGACACACATCATCACATCCGAGGATTTGATGCTGATTACCAGATTATCATACCCCAATTCTTCGATGATGGCAACCTTATCAAGGGCGCTTTCCACAATTCCCTCTGCGGTAACGCCCCCGTATTTCATGGTCAGGTTCTTCTCCAGGGAGCCGCTGTTGACTCCCACCCGGATGGGAACATTGTATTCCCGCGCCTTGTCCACCACAGCCTGGATCCGCTCCCTGGAACCGATATTGCCGGGGTTGATTCGGATCTTATCCGCTCCATTCTCAATGGACGCCACTGCCAGGCGGTAGTCGAAGTGAATGTCCGCCACCAGCGGTATATGGATCTGTTTCTTAATCATGGACAGAGCAGAAGCGGCCTCTATTGTGGGGACCGCCACCCGGATGATATCACATCCGGCCTGCTCCAGCCGCAGAATCTGCTCCACTGTGGCCTTCACATCCTCTGTCTTCGTGTTGCACATGGACTGGATCAGCACAGGATTGCCCCCGCCGATGACCCGGTCCCCTATATGAATTACTTTTGTGTTTTCTCTTGTCATTTTCTCTCAGCTCTCATTAAAACAACTTACGCACATCATTAAACAGCACAAACACCATCAATGCCATCAGAAACATCATGCCGGCCATGTGGACCATGCCCTCTTTTTCTTTGTCAATGGGTTTGCCCCGCAGCGCTTCAATCACCAGGAACACAAGCCGTCCGCCGTCCAGCGCCGGTATGGGCAGCAGGTTCATCACACCCAGGTTGGCGCTCAGCAGAATGCTGAAATTCACCAGCATCAGCAGAACCACCGTAAATCCGTAGGGCACCGCCTCATCCACTGTGGTGTTAATAGCAGACAGAATTCCCACAGGGCCGCTGACATCGTTTAAGGACACCTCGCCGTGGAACATCATATAGAAGGTGTCAAATACATACTGAATCCAGTATTTCACCTCATACATACTGTGAACCACCAGCTGCATCGGGTTCTGCACCGGCTTTGGAGCGCCGTCAAAACGCACTCCCATGAGATACGACCGGTCCTCCTGGGAATATTTGGGTACAATGGTGGAGGTATAGGTCTTAACGCCGTCCTCCTCCAGCCGCTCATAGGTCACCTTAAAGGTAGTACCCGGGTGGGTTAAGGTGTACAGATTCACGTCCTTATAGGCATGGATCTTCCGCCCGTTGATCTTCGTCACCACGTCCCCTGCCTGAATTCCCGCCGCCTGGGCCGGATATCCATCTACCACATCCATAACAGTGGAGGTGTCATAGCCGGTGAATCCGATCAGGATCATGGACAGGATCATTGCCAGCAGGAAATTGAAAATAGGGCCTGCCGCCACCACAGAGATTCTGGCCCACACGGACTTATTGTTAAAAGCAGATTCATCCGAATCATTTTCATCCTCTCCCAGCATCATGCAGGAGCCCCCGAAGGGAAGTATTTTAATGGAATAACGCGTGCCGCCCTTTTCAAAGCTGCAGAGCCTTGGGCCCATGCCCAGAGAAAATTCGATCACGCCGATCCCGTTTAGCTTAGCGAACAGAAAATGTCCGAACTCGTGAATTAGTATAATGATGCCGAACATCAGCACCGCTGCAATAAAACTCATTCTGCTTTCACCTTTATTCTTTCCATCATTTTATGGCCCATTTGCCCCTTATATACTCATAGGCCCCCTGTTCCGCCTCCAGAATCTGGTCTACATCCGGATTCTGTATTATCTGATGGTGTTCCATCGCTCCTTCTATCATATCCACAATGGTCAGATAGCTGATCTGCCTCTTCAGGAAGCAGCTGACTGCCAGCTCATTGGCTGCGTTGAACACAGTGGGCAGTGAGCCGCCCGCCCGGCCAGCCTCGTATGCCAGCCCCAGTCCCCGGAAGATCTCCATATCCGGCTGTTCAAAGGTAATCTGGTTCAGTTTCCAGAAATCCAGCCGTGGTCCGGGCATATACCGCCGCTGCGGGTAACAGAGGGCGTACTGGATCGGAAGCTTCATATCCGGCGTTCCCATCTGTGCAATCACCGCTCCATCCTCGTATTCCACCATGGAATGGACGATGCTCTGGGGCTGGATCACTACCTGTACCTGATCCATATCCACATCAAACAGCCATCTGGCCTCCATGACCTCCAGCCCTTTGTTCACCATGGTGGAGGAGTCGATGGTCACCTTATGGCCCATGGACCAGTTGGGATGTTTCAGTGCATCTTCCAGCTGTACCTGAGCCAGCTGATCCCTGGTCCTCCCGCGGAAGGGTCCGCCGGAAGCGGTCAGCAGGATCTTGTGCACCTGGTTCCCCGCCGATCCCTGGATGCTCTGGAATATGGCTGAGTGCTCAGAATCCACGGGCAGGATCTTCACGCCCTTCTTCTTCGCCAGAGGCATGATGATGTGTCCTGCTGTCACCAGTGTCTCCTTGTTGGCCAGGGCAATATCCTTCCCTGCCTCCATGGCTGCAATAGTGGGCCGGATGCCGATCATGCCCACCACCGCGGTCACCACGATCCCGGCCTGGGGCTCAGTAGCCGCCTGGATCAGTCCGTCCATGCCGGACACAATCTTTACATCCAGATCCGCCACCGCAGTCCGCAGTTCGGCTGCTTTCCCTTCATCCCACACGCAGGCCAAAGCGGGAGTGAATTCCCGGATCTGCTGCTCCAGCAGCGTGATATTGCTGCCTGCCGCCAGCGCAGTTACCTGCATATCCTTCTGTAATCTTACAATCTCCAGCGTCTGGGTGCCGATAGAACCGGTGGAACCCAGAATAGCAATTTTCTTCATGCTTCATCTCCTGTTTATTTTAAAAATGTCAAGGCAAAATAAATGGCTGGAGCTGTAAAAATCATGCTGTCAAACCGGTCCATTATTCCGCCGTGTCCGGGGATCAGATGTCCGTAGTCCTTCACATTGTGATTCCTCTTGATGGCAGAGGCCGCCAGATCCCCGATCTGGGAGAGTACGGACGATATCGCGCAGGCTGCGGTGCAGGCCACAATGGGGTTCCCAATATTGTTCATATGGCTGCCGAACAAAAGGGCAAACACAAACCCCAGAATTGCGGCGCCCACAACGCCGCCCACAGCGCCCTCGATGGATTTCTTAGGGCTCAGCACCGGAGCCAGCTTATGCCTGCCAAAGAGCATCCCCGAACAGTAGGCACAGGTATCGCAGCCCCAGGAGCTTAAGAATATCAACCAGACCAGAAAAGCCCCATCGTGCATGGTCCTGGTCTGATAGATAAAGGACAGCATAACCGGTACATAGCACACGCCGAAATAGGCGCCGGTTATCTCCTCGGTCTTATACTTTGGAAATGTAAATACATACACTGCCAACAGGAACATCAGCGAAACAATGACCATCAGAATAATGTACTGCAGCCCCTCAAACCACAGGATTCCATAATAGGACACCGCAGTCAGATAACCAATCCATGCCAAAGGCTTTTTGTGAATATCCAGCACGCGGTACAATTCAAAGAGCCCTACCAGGGAAATGGCCGCTGTGACAGCAAACAACAGGGCGCCGCCCTGACCTACCACCACAATGGCAATGGCTACCAGTATGATTCCGCTGATTAACCGTGTTGTGAACATGGTGTTCTCCTTTCCGCATTCTCTGTTTTATCATCAGCAGGCCCGCTCTATGCTTTCAATCCGCCAAATCGCCGCTCTCTGCTATTATATTGCACAATGGCCTTTTCCAATTCCTCTTTATCAAAATCAGGCCACAGACAGTCTGTGACGTATATCTCCGTGTAAGCCAGCTGCCACAGCAGATAATTGGACAGCCTCAGCTCTCCGCTGGTACGGATCAGCAGATCCGGGTCCGGCATTCCTGCGCTGTCCAGATAGGAGGCGAACATGGCCTCGTCGATCTGGTCCGGGTCGGCCTTGCCCTGTACGCAGTCTTTGGCCAGCTTGGCCGCTGCCCGGCGTATCTCGTCTCTCCCGCCGTAGTTCACGGCAATCACAAAGGTCATCCCCGTGTTGTCCCGGGTCTCTGACTCCAGGCGGTTAATACCCTCTATGATATCCCGCGCAAATCTGGTACGGTCTCCGATCATCTTCACCCGCACGTTATTAGCGGAAGCAATCTTAAGCAGACGCACCATGTAATAGCGGAACAGCTGCATCAGCGCCCCCACCTCGTCGGCGGAACGCTTCCAGTTCTCCGTGGAGAACCCATATACCGTCAGATAGCGGATTCCTAAGCGGGCCGCAATCTCCACTGTCTTTTCCACGGTGACACAGCCCTCCTTATGTCCCAGGGTCCGGGGCAGGCCGCGTTTCTTAGCCCACCTGCCGTTGCCGTCCAGAATCAGGGCCACGTGTTGTGGAATTACCATATTTTCATCTAATGCCATCTCATATCACCTTTATCATTTAGTCCTTTGGGGATCAAGTACCGCCGGCTTTCACCGCGTACAAACAAGGAGCAGGATGTCACCTGCCCCCTGCCGTATCCTTAATTAAACAGTCATAATCTCCTTGGTCTTTGTCTCCACAGCCTGATCTACCTTGTCGGTCATCTTGTCTGTCAGCTTCTGCATCTTCTCAGTAGCCAGCTTCACATCGTCCTCAGACATATCGCCGGCCTTCTCCATCTTCTTAAATGCCTCGTTGGCATCGCGGCGGATATTGCGCATGGCAACCTTGGCCTGGTCGCCTTTTTTCTTAATGTCCTTGGACAAGCTCTTTCTGCGGTCCTCCGTCAGCTCCGGGAAAACCAGGCGGATGCAGTTGCCGTCATTGGTGGGATTGATGCCCAGGTCAGAGGTCAGGATCGCCTTCTCAATCGGTTTTAACAGGGCCTTCTCCCAGGGCTGGATCACGATCATTCTGGCCTCGGGAACGGAAAGGTTGCCCACCTGCTGAATGGGGGTTGGTGTTCCGTAGTAATCCACTTTCAGCTTGTCCAGCACATGGGGGTTGGCGCGTCCGGCGCGGATCGTTCCAAAATCATCCAGCAGAACATCCAGTGTCTTATTCATCTTGTCCTCATATTTTTTCAATTCTTCCATACGTTCCTCCTGCTCATACGGCGGTCTGCCGCAAATTTCATTGATCGTGTTATAAAATGCTACTCCGCAGTGACAACCGTTCCGTTTATCCTGCCCTGCATGGCGTTTGCTATGCCGTCCGGCTCATTTAAGCTGAATACTGCCATGGGCATCTTCTGCTCCATGCACATGATGGAAGCGGTCAGGTCCACCACGGCAAGCTGCTTGTCAATTACCTCCTGAATGGAGATCTTATCGTACTTCTTGGCGTCCGGATTGATCTTGGGATCGCTGTCGTATACGCCGTCAATGGCCTTGGCCAGCAGAATGCAGTCCGCATCCATCTCAATCGCCCGCAGGGAAATGCCGGTGTCCGTGGAAAAATAGGGATGTCCTGTTCCTCCTGCAAAAAATACCACCATACCCTTCTCAAAATACTTGTTTGCACGGTCCTTGGAGAACAGCTTTGTCATGGAGCCGCACTCAAAGGGGGTCAAAATCTGGGTCATCATTCCTGCGCCCCTGAATATCTCGGATACGTAAATGCAGTTCATTACAGTGGCCAGCATGCCGATCTGGTCAGCCTTGGTACGGTCAATGGCCTCGCTGGTGCGTCCGCGCCAGAAATTGCCGCCGCCGATCACAATACCCACCTGGACGCCTGCGTCCACAGATATCTTAACCTGGCGCGCAACCTCCTTTACAGTGTCCTCATCGAATCCGGTGTGCTTGGGCCCTGCCAGCGCCTCACCGCTTAATTTTAAGAATACGCGATTCATTTTCATGGTTTGCTAACTTCTCCCTTGTGGAAAATTATGCTGTTTGCGGCCATGGACAGCTCAGATATTGCCACTCCGCTCACTGTGGACATTATACCATATCTCCCCCAATTTGCAAAGAAAAAGAAATTTTTTATCTGTTTTCTGTATTTTTTCCACATTTGTCTAAACATTTTGCAATTTCTCTTTGAGATTCTGGGAAATATGTAATATAATAGTGATAATAAATTCTTTAAGGAATAAAAGG
>URUZ01000098.1 GCA_900551225.1 uncultured Clostridium sp. | reverse complement strand
TCGTCTTTTTGCTGAAATTAAAATAAAGTATAATTTAATCTTGATTATTATTAATTAATTTATTAATATATAATTAACAGAATTAATTCACAATAAATTTCTGCAGAGATAGTTTATTACAATAAAACGGATGATTCCGGGGAACCATGGCTTCGGGAACTTCCAGGGGAAAGGGAAAACGTATGCTAGATGTATTGATTAAGAATGCGAAGGTAATTGATGGCACAGGGAGACCTGCAGTGGAGGGCAGTGTTGGTATCTGCGGCGATAAGATCGTATATCCCGTGAAGGACCAGGAGGCAAAAGAAGTGATCGATGCTGCTGGGCGTGTGGTATGCCCGGGCTTCATTGACGCCCACTCCCACGGGGATCTGATACTGGGTACCAGAAGCGCACACCTGTTTAAGACCAACCAGGGGGTGACCACAGAGGTGACCGGGCAGTGTGGACTCTCCATAGCGCCCACTAATCCCGCATATCTGGATCTGGTGCAGCATCTGCTGAGCCTGGGCACTGCTTCATTTCCCGGGGACATGGGGAACTGGAATAATTTCAGCCGATATCTGGAGTATGCGGATCAGCAGCCCAAGACCTGTAACTGCATGATGTATGTGGGACACAGCACCCTGCGCATCGCGGTGATGGGATTTGCCAACCGGGTGGCTACCGACGAGGAACTGGAACAGATGAAGGACATCTTAAAGGATGCCATGGAGCACGGAGCCGCCGGCTTCTCCACAGGACTGATCTACACCCCCAGCTGTTACGCCGACGAGCGCGAGGTGGTGGAGCTGGCCAAGGTGATTAAACCTTATGACGGCATCTACGCCTCCCACATGCGCAACGAGTCCTACGATATCATTAAATCCGTGAAGGAGACCATTGATGTGGGGCGCAAGGCAGGGGTGAGGGTTGACATTTCCCATCACAAGACCCTGGGCAAGTCCAACTGGGGGCTGCAGAAGGAGACGCTGCGGCTGATCCAGGAAGCCAGGGACGAGGGCATTCAGGTGATCTGTGACCAGTATCCCTATGACTGCAACATGACCCATCTCAATGCCTGCATCCCCCCGTGGTATTTTGACCAGGGCTTTGATTCCATGACAGAGCAGTTAAAAGACCCGGAGTTCCGCAGTAAGCTGCGCAGGGAGATGGAAGATCCCTCCACCCCCTATGACAATTACTACCTGAACGCAGGCGGCTGGGGCGGCGTGTTCGTGTCCAGCTCTACCCAGACCCCAGAGGCAGAGGGCAAATTCATCAGCGACTATGCGGCAGAGCTGGGACAAGATCCATGGGACGCCTTCTTTGACCTGATGGTGGATAATAAATGCAGCAGCGGCGGCGTGTACAGCAGTATGTGCGAGGCAGATGTCTGCGAGATCGCCCAGGCTCCCTTCTGTATTGTGGGCAGCGACGGCCTGACCCGCTCCTGGGAGGAGAAGGGACATCCCAGAGCCAGCGCCACATTCCCCCACGCCATCACCTATTTCGTGAAGGAGAAGAACATCTTTACGCTGGAGCAGATGATCCGCAAGATGACCGGTCTGACCGCGGATTCCCTGGTGATTCAGAACAAGGGATATATAAAGGACGGCTATGACGCTGATCTGGTGATCTTTGACTATGACCGGCTGAAGGATACAGCCACCTATACCAATTCCAACTCCCTGACCGAGGGGATTGACTATGTGTTCGTAAACGGACAGGTGGTTTATCAGGATATGGAGCTGACGGGTGTGTATTCCGGGCGGATGATCCGTCACAACGTTTAAATGCAGATACAAATGATAATCAATGGAGGGGTAAAAAATGAATATACTCGTTGCATTTATAATCACCATGGCAGTTCTTTTAATCGCACTGATCAAATTTAAAGTCAGCCCAGGCCTGGCGCTGTTTGCCTCGGCCATTCTCATGGGATTTTTAGGGGGAGTGGGCATGACGGATATGCTGGGATACCTGACCTCTGGTTTCGGCGGCATGATGACAAGCATCGGCCTGATCATTATATTCGGCGGCGTGTTCGGCATGATGCTGGGTGACGCAGGCGGTATGGAGGAGCTGGCCAAGGGCCTGCTGCGCAAGGTGGGGCGTAAGAACGACCTGCTGGCCATGAACCTGGCGGGCTTCATCGTTTCCATACCTGTGTATTTCGGCTCCGCATACATTATGATGGCGCCCCTTGTAACCTCCCTTCAGAAACTGACCAGGAAGAAGACCAGCAGCTATGTGGCGGCTCTGTTTACCGGACTGCTTCTGACCCACTGCATCGTGGCACCCACCCCTGGCCCCACCGCTGTCTGCGGGCAGCTGGGGGCCAACCTGGGCTGGTTTATACTCTACGGAATCATCGTGGCGCTTCCTGCCAGCCTGATCTGCGGATGGCAGTACGGCAATGTGCTGAATAAAAAGCTGGATAAGGATGCCGCCAAGCATGATGCAAAATCCCTGGTGGAAAATGAGGAGCTGTTAAAGCCGGACCCGGAGAAGCCATCTGCAATGAAGATTTTCCTGCTGATTTTATTCCCCATCGCCCTGATTGTCATTGGGGCCATAGCGGGCGTGGTTCTGCCGGCGGAAAGCATGGCATATATGTTCTTCACCCTGGTGGGCAACAACAATATCGCTCTGTTCTTAGCTCTGGTTCTCACTGCCATAGTGCTGCGCAGATACCTTGTAAAAAATACGGGCATGTCCGTGATGCAGTACATCGACAAGGTGTCGGACAAGCTGGGTAATATTCTGATGGTTATCGGCTGCGGCGGCTGTTTTGGAACCGTTTTACAGAAATGCGGCCTGGGCGATGCCCTGGTGGAGTTTATGAGCGGCATGAATATGCCGATTCTGCTGCTGGCCTTCCTGTTAGCTATGATTATCCGTGCGGCAGTCGGTTCCGCCACAGTGGCGATGCTGACCACGGTATCCATCATCGGCACCTCCGCAGTTGCCATGGGGTATTCCCCTGTTATTGTGGGCCTGAGCATCTGCGCCGGCACCGTAGGCCTGACACTGCCCACAGACGCTGCCTTCTGGCTGCCTGCCAGGAACAACGACCTGACCACACAGGAGGCCTTCGTGGCCACCACCTACAGCACAACGGGCGCCAGTATTGTGGCCTTCGCTGTTCTGCTGATTCTGAACATGTTCTCAGGCGCGCTGCCGGGACTGTTTTAACATTAATCTAAGGAGCCATACATATGCTGCAAGATCAAACTATCGAAGAATTACTGAAAGATCCGGAAATTCAGGCCATGGCCCGTCTGGAGGAAACGTTTTGGAGAAATCCAGGCAGGCTGCCTATGGTGGATGCTGTAAAATGCGCGGAGCTGTCCATGGCGGATGTGGAGGATGCAGCCCGCAGGCTGGACCGCTTTGCTTCCTATATCCGTACCGTGTTTCCGGAGACCGGACCGGCGGGGGGAATCCTGGAATCCCCTCTCCGGGAAATCCCCCTTATGCAGTCCGAGCTATGCCGCCGGTCTGGCGCCGGCGTGCAGGGGCAATGGTTCCTTAAATGTGACAGCCATCTGCCCGTATCCGGTTCCATCAAGGCCAGGGGCGGCATCTATGAGGTGCTCTGCTTTGCAGAACAGGTGGCCTTAAAGGAGGGCGGGTTGAGCCTGGAGGAGGACTACAGCGTGCTGGCAGAGGAGCGCTATAGGGAGCTGTTTTCCCATTACAGTGTGGCGGTGGGCTCCACCGGGAACCTGGGACTGTCCATTGGGATCATGAGCGCTAAACTGGGATTCTCTGTGACAGTACACATGTCGGCAGATGCCCGCCAGTGGAAGAAGGACCTGCTGCGGTCCAGGGGCGTTCAGGTGGTGGAATATGCGGACGATTACAGCCTGGCTGTGAAGGAAGGGCGCAGGCAGGCGGACAGTGATCCCCGCTGCCACTTTGTGGATGACGAGAACTCCAAGACCCTGTTCCTGGGCTATGCGGTGGCTGCGCTGCGGCTGAAGAAACAGCTGGCAAAGCAGCAGATTACCGTGGATGGCACCCATCCCCTGTTTGTGTACCTGCCCTGCGGGGTGGGCGGCGGACCGGGCGGCGTGGCCTTTGGCCTGAAGCTGGTGTTCGGTGACAGCGTCCACTGCTTCTTCGCAGAACCAACCCATGCCCCCTGCATGATGCTGGGGATGGCCACAGGCCTGCACAACCAGATCTGTGTTCAGGACATTGGCATTGACAACAAGACTGCTGCCGACGGGCTGGCGGTGGGGAGGGCCTCGGGCTTTGTGGGCCGTTTTATGGAACCGTTTATGGACGGCTGTTATTCCGTGTCCGATGAGAACATGTATAAGATGCTGGCCCTTCTGGGAGAAACCCAGGACCTGTGGCTGGAACCCAGCGCCCTGGCTGGCATGTGCGGACCTCTGTGGCTGCAGCGGGACTGCGCAGGGGAGTATCTGGATGGTCTGGGCCTGACCAAGTACATGGACCAGGCGGTTCATATTCCCTGGGGAACCGGAGGCAGCATGGTGCCGAGGGAGGATATGGATAAATATGCAGAGATCGGAAGGAGATTGCTTAAATAGCTGGCTAAAGCGTGTCAATCTCTCCGTTGCGCAAGGAGGAAAAGTATGGTAGAGTAGGTAAGGAAAATACACGCTTAGGAGAGAATAGACATGGACGAGCTGAACCTTGGGAAAAAATTACAGATGTACCGCACCTCACGGAGCATGACAATCCGGGAGCTGTCGGAAGCCAGTGGAATCACAGCATCCATGCTCAGCCAGATTGAGCATGAACAGGTCAATCCATCCATCAATTCTCTGAACAATATAGCCAAGGCCCTGGGTATTCCTTTGTACTGTTTCTTCCAGGAGGAGATCTTACAGGAACCTGTGGTGCGCGCTGGTTCCAGAAAGACCATCGGACGGCCTGAGAATGCCCAGGAGGTGTACTATGAGCTGCTGACCCCAGATACCAGCGGGTCCATTGAGTTCTGTATGATGGTGATCCCTCCCCACTCCGATTCTTTTGACAGCCTGCACAGCCACACCGGCGAGGAGGTGGCATATTTCCTGGGGGACGGGGCACAGGTGGGCATCAGCATCGAGGGCAGGAACCTGTTCCTGCAGCCAGGAGACAGTGTGCGGATCGCACCCTATGCCAACCACGTGTGGCACAACAGCACGGACCAGACGGCCCGGGTGATCTTCGCCATCACTCCGCCAAGCTTTTAACCAGTATAGAACGTCAGACGCCGGAATCTTCCGGTGTCCGGCGTTTTTTTGCTTTATAGGAATCTACTGGAAATCGTAAGAAATTCTTCCTTGAAATTCCAGTCACCGCATGCTATTTTAATAGTGATAACTGTATTAATAAGGTTAATACAGATAAGACACCCGGAACATAAGGGCCGGGGAGAGGCAGAAGGGAGGTCAGAGATGATCACATTGGATTATAAGGACCGCAGGCCCCTTTACGAGCAGGTGGTTGAACGGTTTCAGGACCTGATGTTTAGGGGCATATTAATGCCGGATGACAAGATGCCCTCCGTGCGCAGCCTGGCGACAGACTTATCCATTAATCCCAACACCATCCAGCGGGCTTACACTGAGCTGGAGCGGCAGGGTTATATCTACTCTGTCAAGGGTAAGGGCAGTTTTGTGGCGGACAGCGGACGGATGAAGACCGGCAGGATACGCGTGTGGGAGAAATCCTTTGACGGGCTGCTGACAGAGGCAGGGCAGCTGGGACTTACCAGCGAGGTTGTGGCGGCCCGGGTGTATGACAAGATGGACGCTCCGGCGGCGCAGAACGTGAGAAAAGGGGGAATGACAGATGATTGAAGCGGTGAATCTGACAAAGCGCTTTGACAATATTACAGCAGTGGATCACATCAGCGCCACCATTAAGGATGGCTGTGTGTTTGGCCTCATCGGCACCAACGGGGCGGGTAAATCCACCTTCCTCAGGCTGGCCAGCGGTGTGCTGAAGCCGGATGAGGGGATGGTGACAATCGATGGCAACGAGGTATTTGAGAACATGGCTGCCAAGCGGCGTTTCTTCTATATTTCCGATGAGCAGCATTTTTTTGCTAATGCCACTCCCAGGGAAATGATGGTATATTACCAGAAGGTTTATCCACAGTTTAACGCGGAGCGTTTTCACAAGCTGATGGAGAATTTCGGACTGGATGAGAAACGCAAGATCAATACATTTTCCAAGGGCATGAAGAAGCAGGTGTCTGTGATCTGCGGCGTCTGCGCTAACACGGACTATCTGTTCTGCGACGAGACCTTTGACGGCCTGGACCCTGTGATGCGCCAGACTGTCAAGAGCATTTTTGCTGCAGATATGGCGGACCGGAACCTGACTCCCATTATCGCATCCCACAACCTGCGGGAGCTGGAGGACATCTGTGACCATGTGGGGCTTCTGCACAAGGGCGGAATCCTTCTATCCAGGGACTTAGACGATATGAAGCTGAATATCCACAAGATCCAGTGTGTGCTTCAGCCGGGTACAAAGCCCGAGGACCTGGTGGCTCTGGACAAGATGAATGTGGAGCAGCGGGGCAGTCTGCTGACCTTAACCGTAAGGGGCAGCAGGGACGAGGTGGAGGCCATTATGTCCTCCTATAATCCGGTATTCTTTGAATGTATTCCATTATCTCTGGAGGAGATATTTATCAGTGAAACGGAGGTGGCCGGTTATGACATCAAAAAGCTTGTACTTTAAATTGCAGCGGGAGGACTTAAAGCGCCGGGTATGGGCCATTGCCCTGTCGATTCTGGGTTTCTTCTTCGCTCTTCCCATCAACCTGGCCCTGTCCATGGAGAATGCCATCAACACGGATTTCTACCGGGTCAACGGTTATAAACCCCTGGTATTCGCGCCGGGAGCCACTGATGTGGAGCGGGTGGCGAAGATCCTGGAACTTAAGACAAAAGTTGTGATTGAGGCAGTGGAGTTTGGCAACGGCATGACGGCGTTTCTGCTGATCCTGGCTGCGGTGGTAATGGGTGTTTCCAGTTTCTCCTATCTTCACAACCGGAAAAAGGTGGACTTTTACCACAGCATTCCCGTGAAAAGGGAGATGCTGTTCGCCGTCCAGTATACCGGCGGCGTACTGATAGTAGCTGCGGCGTATCTGCTGAACCTGCTGTTCCTGCTGGGCGTATCCATGGCTTATGGGGTGAACATGCCGGTTGTGCTGCCTGCTGCCATGGCGGCCTGGGTTTTAAACCTGCTGTATTTCCTGCTGATGTACGCGGTGGCTGTGATCGCCATGATGATGACAGGCAATGTCCTGATCGGCATTCTGGCCAACGGCGTGTTCAATTTCTTTGCACCGGCCATGTCAATTCTGATTATGAGCTACTGCGAGACATTTTTTGAAACCATGTCCTCCCACTTCTGGGATGAAGGAGGCCGGTTGATTCGCGGGTTTGGACAGTGGAGTTCGCCCTTCAGCGCGTATATGATGGGCCTGAGCTGGGGCGGCAGAATGACGGATGGCAGAAGCGAGATCTACAAGCATATACCTGCTCTGGTGATCACATTTTTCGTGGCAGTGGGCCTGACCCTTCTGGCCATGGAGCTGTACCGCAAGCGTCCCTCTGAGTCGGCTGGAAAAGCCATGACCTTTAAATGGAGTATGGCGCCCATCCGCATCCTCATGGTGCTGGGCTTCGGCCTGGCCGGCGGAATGTTCTTCTGGGCCATGCAGAGCACGCTGTTCTGGGCTGTGTTCGGCGCGGTGATCGGCTGTGTGATTTCCCACTGCGTGATTGAGATCATTTACCATTTTGACTTTAAGAAGCTGTTTTCCAACAAGCTGCAGCTGGCGCTGTGCCTGGCAGGATCAGTCCTGATGATACTGGCGTTCCGGTTCGACTGGTTCAGATATGACTCCTACCTGCCGGATCAGAGCCGGGTGGCGGATGTGGCCATGGATATTGGCCTGGACAACGAATGGGTTTCCAGAAAGCAGATTATTTACGAAGTTGATAATACCCCTGCAATGAAGTGGGTAGACAGCTATGAAGTGCTGCCTGAAACCATGCACCTTGAAGATATGGAACCTGCCCTGGACATTGCCAGGATGGGCAGGGATGAGGCGCTGAAGAACAGGGAGAAAAAGTATCAGAAACAGGTGACCCGGACGGCGATGATGGCTTCCAACAGCTCCCAGTGGATTGCGAAGAGCGAAGAATCGGATGCCGAGGCAGATAACCGTAATTATTTCACCGACATCACTGTGATCTACACCCTGAACAGCGGGAGAAAAGTGAGCCGCAGGTACTACGCCCCTCTGTCCGAGGTGATGGACAGCTATAACAGGCTGTACAGCCAGAGAGAGTACAAGGAGAGCCTTTATGATGTCCTGAATCTGGAACCGGTCAGTGTGGTGAAATCCCAATATCTGGGTATGGGCTACATGAAGGAGATCCCGGATGTGTGGTTGGACGGTTATACCGGACTGCTGACAGCGTACCAGGCAGACTTAAGAGAATTGACGCTGCAGACCCGCCAGAAGGAGAATGCCATTGGGCAGATCTGTTTCTATACAGCGGAGGAGCAGAAGATTATGGAACTGTCCATGGAACGCTTCCGCCTGGGCCAGGATGCTGACTATTCCTACCAGTATTCATATGCAGGGGGTAATGTGAGCCAGTCATGGCCGGTGTACCCCTCCTTCAAACGGACCATTGAAGCGCTGAAGGAGGCAGGTGAAGATCCACAGAAGCTGCCGGAGAATATCCAGAGCCTGCAGGTCGATTTCCCAACCTCCAGAGTGATGACAGACGAGGAGAAGAAAGAGGGGGAGCCAAGCCTGGAGCGGCTGCTGACGCTGAACCCACGGTTTAGGGCCGGCGGACAGCTGGTATTCGAAGATCCTGAGGAAATCAGGCTGCTGATGAATGCCTTTGTCCTGGATGAGAATACGGGCTTCAGCGGGCTGTGTCCTGTGAACAGGAGCGCCTCCGTTGTTGTTAACCTGGGTGGGAATTACCGCGTGTACGGCGGCTTCCAGCTCAACAGGATGACGCCGGAAGTGATGAAGCTGTTCGAGGGAACGCCCATGAAGGAAATGCTGGGCGAGTCCGGGAATTCGGATACGGAGTATGCCCAGGAAGCGGGCGTGGTTTCCGATTATTATTATTAACAGCAGAGATTCAGGGAACCTTTTCGGAGAGAGGAGGTTCCCTGTCTGTGCATCCGGGCGGCATATCCGGCGCAAAATGCCGACAGGATTCTTAATCGGATTGTAATTGACATTCCGTCAAAGGAAAGCTACAATCATATCAACAAGGCAGTCCGTTAAAGCGGCAGGTCCTGATAGAAGCTGGATATGAAGGAGAGGATACAATTATGATATCAGAGAAGATGAAACCATTGGTAAATAACAATTCCGCCATCCGCGCCATGTTTGAGGAGGGCAAGCGCCTGGCCTCCATCTACGGGGCGGAGAATGTGTATGATTTCAGCCTGGGCAATCCCAACGTACCGGCCCCCGAGGCGGTGAACCAGGCTATTAAGGATATTCTGGACCAGGAGGAGACCACCTTTGTCCACGGCTACATGAGCAACTCCGGCTATGAGGATGTGCGGGCTGCTGTGGCAGCTTCTGTGAACAGCCGTTTCGGCACCAGCTTTTCCCAGAACAACATTCTGATGACCGTGGGAGCGGCCAGCGGCCTGAACATTATCTTAAAGACTCTGTTGAATCCCGGAGACGAGGTCATTGCCTTTGCCCCCTACTTCGTGGAGTACGGTTCCTATGTGCGCAACTATGACGGCCAGCTGGTGGTGATCTCCCCCAACACGGAGGACTTCCAGCCCAACCTGGCGGAGTTTGAGCAGAAGATCACAGCTAGAACCAAGGGCGTGATCATCAACACCCCCAACAACCCCACAGGCGTCGTATACTCTGCCGAGACCCTGACCAGAATGGCGGACATTATGCGGGCCAAGCAGGAAGAGCTGGGCACAGACATTGTGCTGATCTCCGACGAACCCTACAGGGAGCTGGCTTACGACGGCGTGGAGGTGCCCTATGTGACTCCTTTCTACGACAACACAGTGATCTGTTACTCCTACAGCAAGTCCCTGTCCCTGCCCGGCGAGCGCATCGGATATCTGGTGATTCCGTCTGCCCTGAAGGACAGCGAAGAGGTGATCAATGCGGCCTCCATCGCCAACCGCGTGATGGGCTGCGTCAACGCGCCGTCCCTGATGCAGCGGGTGATTATGCGGTGCCTGGATGAGAAAGTGAACCTGGAAGCTTATGATAAAAACAGGAATCTGCTCTACAATGGCCTAAAGGAGCTGGGTTTTGAATGCATCAAGCCCCAGGGTGCGTTTTACCTGTTCGTAAAGTCCCCGGAGCCGGATGAAAAGAAGTTCTGCGAGGCCTGCAAAAAGCATAATGTACTGGTAGTACCCGGCACTTCCTTTGCCTGCCCGGGATATGTGCGGATCTCTTACTGCGTGTCCTACGGACAGATTGAGCGCTCCCTGCCGGCATTTGCAGAGGTGGCGAAAGAGTATGGCCTGAAGGCCTGAATCAGGGGGAGGACGAGTTTATGAGACCATGGGAAGCCAATATCCGCCGGGTGACGCCCTACGTGCCGGGCGACCAGCCTAAGGCCAGCCGGATGATCAAACTGAATACCAACGAGAACCCTTATCCGCCGTCCCCGGCAGTGGAGAGGGCTATTCGGGAGATGGATGGGGACCAGCTGCGCAAGTACCCTGATCCAACCTCCTCCTGCCTGGTGGAGGCCCTGGCCGGTTACTACGGGGCAGGGACAGACCAGATATTTGTGGGGGTGGGCTCCGACGATGTGATCGGTATGGCGTTTCTGACCTTTTTTAATTCGGAGAAGCCGCTGCTGTTCCCGGATATCAGCTATTCCTTTTACAAGGTGTGGGCCGAGCTGTACCGCATTCCATATGAGACGCCGTCCCTGGATGGGGATTTTGCCATCTGCCCCCAGGACTATTACCGGGAAAACGGCGGTGTGATCTTCCCCAACCCCAATGCCCCCACCGGGGTGTATATGCCGCTGGATCAGGTGGAGGATATCATCCGGCACAATCAGGACGTGGTGGTGATTGTGGACGAGGCCTATATTGATTTCGGCGGCAGGTCTGCCCTGGAGCTGGTGGAGCGCTACGAGAACCTGCTGGTGGTGCAGACCTTCAGTAAATCCCGGTCCATGGCCGGGCTGCGCATCGGCTTTGCCATCGGACATCCGGATCTGATTAAAGCTTTAAATGATGTTAAATATTCCTACAATTCCTACACCATGAACATGCCCTCCCAGATTCTGGGAGCGGAAGCGGTGAAGGATGATGTATATTTCAGGGAAACTGCGGCGAAGATCATAGCAACCAGGGAACATGCCAAGGAACGGCTGTCCGGAATGGGATTCACCTTCCCGGATTCCATGACCAATTTCCTGTTTGTGACCCATGAGTCGGCAGATGCAGGAGCGCTGTTTGAGGCGCTGCGCCGGGAACAGATCTATGTGCGCTATTTTAACCAGCCGCGGCTGTCGGACAGTCTGCGGATCTCCATCGGAACGGATCAGGAGATGGAAGCGCTGTACACCTTTCTGGAGGGGTATCTGAGCCGGAGCTGACAGGCCGGCCGCCGGCATTTTCCGCAAATTATAAATGGCAGGTGAGAAATATGGAGAAAAATACCGGATGGAAATATTACCTGAGGCTGGTGCTGAACGTGGTGATCCCCCTTGGCGGGTGGCTGATTCTGTGCCTGCTGGGCCCGAAGCTTCTGCGGTTTTTCATGCCCTTTGTCATTGGCTGGGTGATCGCCCTGATCGCCAACCCTCTGGTCCGCCTGCTGGAGCGAAGGCTGAAACTGGTGCGCAAGCACAGTTCTATTGTGATTGTGGTGGCAGTGCTGGCATTGGTGATTGGCCTTTTATACCTGGTAATATCCCGCACCGCGTCAGGGGTCAGCTCCCTTGTGAAGGCGCTGCCCAGCTTGTATGCGTCCTTTGAAAAGGAGATACAGGCCAGTGCAGAGGATATGGCCCATCTGCTCCAGTTTCTGCCGCCGGGCATCCAGGAGTCATGGAAGGCCATATCCAGCAACATCGGCGAATCCCTGGGCCTGCTGGTGCAGAAGGCGGCATCTCCCACTGTGGAGGCCGCAGGCACTGTGGCAAAGGGAATCCCCGGGGCGCTGGTGTATTCTGTGGTCACCATCCTGTCCTCCTATTTTTTCATCGTGGACAGGGACCGGATCATAGCCTTTTGCAGGCGTTATCTGCCCGCCAGCGGCGCCAAATATTACAGATACTTAAAAGGTGAGCTGCGGCATCTGATCGGCGGCTATTTTATGGCCCAGTTTAAAATCATGGCAGTGGTGGCAGTGATCCTCACCGTGGGTTTTCTGGTGCTGGGCGTGAAATACGCAGTTTTGCTGGCATTTCTCATCGCTTTTCTGGACTTTCTGCCGGTCTTTGGAACAGGGACCGCGCTGCTGCCATGGGGCGCTTATAAACTGCTGGAGGGCCAGTATGCCTTCGCGGCGGGTCTGCTGCTCTTGTATGTGCTGACCCAGGTAATCCGCCAGCTGGTGCAGCCTAAGCTGGTGGGAGACAGCATGGGCCTTCCGCCTCTGCTGACCTTGATTTTACTGTTCCTGGGCTTTAAGGTCAGCGGCCTGGCCGGTATGATCCTAGCAGTGCCCATTGGCCTGTTTTTCGTGAATTTATATAAATACGGAGCATTTGATTCTATGATAGACAGTTTTGTGACACTGGTGCGTGAGATCAATGAATTCCGTAAGAAACCGTAAGGGAGTTACAACCGTGAAAATTGAAAATAATCTGGATACTGACCAGATCAGAGGGCTGGTATGGAGGCTGGCATTTCCCTCCATGCTGGCTCAATTTGTGAGTGTGCTCTACAGTATTGTGGACCGTATGTATATTGGAAATATCGAAGGGACCGGGGGATTGGCCCTGGCCGGAGTGGGCGTATGCGGCCCTATTGTGACATTGATCACCTCATTTGCCAGCTGGATCGGAGTGGGCGGCGCGCCGCTGATGAGCATCCGCCTGGGGCAGAAGAATGAAAAGGGCGCCCAGCAGATTGTGGCCAACTGTTTCTGCCTGCTGTCCGCCATGGCGGTGGGGATTATGATCCTGGCGTACATATTCAAGAATTACCTGTTGACCTGGTTCGGGGCAAGTCCGGCCATCTTCCCCTATGCCAATGAATACCTGAGCTGGTATCTCATCGGCACTGTTTTTGCCCTGCTGTCCACCGGCATGTGCCAGTTCATCATCTGCCAGGGCTTCGCCAAAATGGGGATGCTGTCCGTGATTGTGGGAGCCGCCTGCAATATTGTGCTGGACCCGGTGTTCATCTTTGTGCTGGACATGGGCGTCAAGGGGGCTGCCGTAGCCACCGTCATATCCCAGATGGCCAGCTGTGCCATGGTTCTGTGGTTTTTACTGGGGCCGCGCCCTCTGGTGCGCATCACCTTTGGGGGTTACCGCTCCAGGGTGATGAAGCAGGTGCTGGTGGTGGGCCTGTCCCCCTTTTTGATCATAGCCTCGGACAGTGTGCTGATTATCCTGATGAACACCATCATCCAGCATTACGGCGGGGTGACGGACGGAGATATGCTTCTGACCTGCAACACCATTGTACAGAGCTTTATGCTGATGATCACCATGCCGCTGGGAGGAATTACCGGTGGAACCCAGACCATTATGGGATATAATTATGGAGCGGGGCGGCCGGACAGAATCAGGAAGGCTGAGAAGAACATTGTTCTGCTGGGGATTGGGTTCACCACAGTGATGTTTCTCATTGCCCAGGTGTTTCCCCAGTATTTTGTCAGCATTTTCACAAGGGACCCGGCCTATACCAGTGTGACCAACTGGGCCATCCGGGTGTACACCCTGTGTATCATCCCCCTGGCCGTGCAGTACACGGTGGTGGACGGATTCACAGGCATGGGGATCGCCAAGGTGGCCATCAGCCTGTCCATGTTCCGTAAGCTGATCTATCTGATCGCCATGCTGGTGCTGCCGGCGCTGGGGGGAGCCCAGGCCATATTCTATGCGGAGCCTATCTCGGACGTGATGGCGTGCATCTCATCCACAGCCACTTATCTGCTGCTGAGCGGACGCGTGCTGGGGGATGGGCGCAGATTTTAATATAAGCATTTACATAAAAGAAAAGAGGGAGCATATGAATGTATTGGTAAGCGCCTGTTTGATGGGCGTCAATTGCCGTTACAAGGGGGATGGATCTATGATCCCTGAGATCAGCCTGCTGATGGAGCGCTGCCACCTGATTCCTGTGTGTCCGGAGATTATGGGCGGGCTGGCGACGCCGCGGACTCCGGCGGAACGGCTGGGAGACCGGGTGGTCACCAGAGACGGTGAGGACGTGACTGAGCAGTATGGGAAGGGGGCGGAGGAGGTTGCCCGCCTGGCTGCGCTTTACGGCTGCCGGTATGCCCTGTTAAAGGAGAGAAGTCCATCCTGCGGAAGCGGGGAGGTCTATGACGGGACCTTTGGGCGCAAGCTGGTTCCTGGGGACGGAGTGGCCGCCGCCCGCCTGAAAAAGGAGGGCATTGCAGTGTACGGCGAGTCGTCGGCAGGGCAGCTTTTAAA
>URUZ01000097.1 GCA_900551225.1 uncultured Clostridium sp. | reverse complement strand
GAAGCTGGCTCAGGAACTGGGCCCGCTGCTGGTGGACGGCCAGACGGTCTGTTATTCGGCCGGAAACTGCGGAACCCTTCTCTTAAGAAAATACATTCCGGCCGGTGTAAAGGTGGTTACCGGGGAGCTGCAGGGGAATATTTACCCCTGCAGGCTGGTTGGGAAGGCGTTGGTGACCAGCGCATTTCCTTATATGACGAAAAAGGCAGCAGCTTATCCGGCCAGGGATACCCAGGCGCTGATAGCGGCCATGGAGGAGGTGTATCCCTGTGCGCCGGCCAAAAACGTGCTGGAGGCGGCATTTAACTCGCCCAATATCTCCATCCATCTTGCAGGTTCCCTCTTAAACACCTGTGCCATTGAAAAAAATCCGGATTTCCGCATGTATCAGGAGGGGATATCCCCGGCTGTCCTGACCTGCATTGAGCAGGTGGAACGTGAGAAGCAGCTGGTGATGGAGGCCATGGGATATGAACATGTAAGTCACTTGGGAATGATGAAAAACCTGATCCAGTACGGGCAGCACGAGGAGCTGGACGCCTTCCGTCAGGTGGCCGGGCCAAGCTCTATGAAACACAGATACATTGAGGAGGATGCCTCCACGGGTCAGGCGCTGATGATCTCTCTGGCCCACAACCTGGGGCTTAAGCTGCCCTGTATGGAGGCGCTGGTCTGCCTGGCCGGTGTGATCAACAGAACGGATTATCTTGCCCAGGGCAGAACCACCGGTTTTCTGGGATGGGACGGTCTGGATGCGGAGGCCGTCAACACACTTCTTCTGGAAGGAGAAAATTAAGGTGCTGTAACCGGCCCTGTGAATTGTATGGTATAATTAAATATTATACCGATTTCATAAGGAGGCAGTAGAAATGATAATCAATCAGGAAGTGAAAGCAGTAATCGGCATGGTCGTGATGGGGGGCCAGCGCATCTGTGGAGCAGGAGTTCCATAAAAATGTTCCGGACCAGGTGCAGATCGTGACATCCAGGGTGCCTCTGGGGGAGGTGACCTATGACGGGCTCAGGGAGATGACTGACCGGCTTCCGGAGGTGGTGGGGATTCTGATGGGGGCGCGGCCCGACATGATCGCCATCACCAATATGACGGGCAGCTGTATCAGGGGCAACGAGATGGTCAATACCCTTCAGCAGATAACCGGCGTGCCTATCCTGCTGCCGCCCTTTGAGTTCGTTAAAGCGCTGAAGCTGATCGGGGCGGAGCGGATAGCCGTTGCCTCCACATTTACCAGGGAATTAAACCTGGTGGAAAGCCTGTTCTTTGAAAACAGGGGAATCCAGGTGGCGGATATTATCAACCTCCGGGAAAACTTTGACAAAGATCCCTATACCATCGGAGAAATTAACTATGAGGCGATTGTGGAGTCCATGAGAGGAAGGGACTATTCCGGTGTGGACGCAGTGATCTTTGACCATCCCATCATGAACCTGAACACAGGTGTGGAGAAGGAGCTGGAGAAGATCCTGCCGGTTCCTTTTTTCTCCATCAACCAGGTCCTGGTGTATTCTGCCCTGGATCGGATCGGTGAGTCCACGGATCACTTGTATATCTCAAGATTTTTTAAAAATAGGGGGAGGGAATGATCAATGCCGCATGTGACCGTCAAACTGTTTGAGGGGAGAAGTCCGGAGAAGAAGGAAGAATTGGCGCTGGCTCTGAGAGAGTGCGTGTCCCGGGTGCTGGGATGTGACACCGGCCATGTCTCCGTTGCACTGGAAGATGTGAAACCCAGGGACTGGCACAGGGTCTATGACCAGGAGATCAGGGAGAACAGCCATCTGGTCCTGGGGCCGTCCTACCGGCCGGGCGATGAGCTGAAATCCAATGTGAAGCGGTACGCAATCGTGGGGTTTGGATGTGCCGGCTACAATGGGGCCAAGGCCATCCGCCAGCTGGATCAGGAGTGTGAGATCCATGTTTATGAGAGAACGGACAACCCGCCCTCCAACCCCATGCTTACCACCTATTATGCTTCGGGAAAACTGGAGTACCAGGGAGCATTTCCCTTTGGGGACCTGGATTCCATCCGAAAGGAGCTGGGGGTGGTTGTACACGGAAATGAGATTGTCCGGAAGGTACTGACCGAGGAAAAGGCCCTGGTACTGGACAGCGGCACAGTGCATTTTGACAAGATTCTCATATCGACCGGGGCAAGGGCTATTCTGCCCGGGGTATCAGGTCTGCCCGATTCACGGGTGTTCCTCATGAGAACCATGGAGGATGCCGAAGGGCTGAGGAAGTATCTGGAACAGAATCCTGTCAAAAAGGGCGTTGTGGTGGGCGCATCCATGGTGGGAATCAAGGTGGCGGAACTGCTCTGGAAGCGGGGAATACAGACCACCATAGCGGATTTTGCCTCCTGGCTGTTTCCACTGGCAGCATTCGAGAATGTGGCCCGGGAGATAGAGTACAGGGTGTCGGAACAGGGGATTGGCTTTAAGTGGAATGCCGGAGTCAATGCAGTGACGGACAAGGGAGTCCGGTTTGGCGATGGGGAGGAGCTGGAGGCAGACATCATATGTATGTGCGTGGGCACCAGGGCCAATGTGGAGCTGGCGGCCAACACGGAGGTGGTGCAGGAAAGCGCCATTGAGATTGGCAGAGGGATAGTGGTCAACGAGCGGATGGAGACCAGCGTGCCGGGGATATACGCCGCAGGCGACTGCTGCGAGGGCACGGACCTGCAGACAGGCAGGACCATGATCATCGGGCTGTGGGCCAATGCGGGCTGCCAGGGAGCCAACGCGGGAGCCAACATGGCAGGTAAGCCTTCCAGCTACTATGGAAATATTGTACACAATATCACCCATTTTATGGATATGGATTTCATCGGCTTGGGAGACAACCGGTCGGAGGGAAGGACCATCACATTCGGTTCCCTGGACTCGCCGCTGTACATCCAGGCGGTGGAGGGAAAAGGCGGTCTCGCCTGCATCAATATCCTGGGAAACTGCCATATCAGCGGTATTCTCAAAAGTTTTTTGATGAAGCAGCTGACGGCGGGAACAGAGGCAAGGCTGTCTCTGGCCCAGAGGGCGCTTCTGGCGGAATATGGGATTACGGAAGAATTTATGGGCTTACTGGAGGGAGGAATGGTATGAATCAACAGGAAAAGCTGCTGAAGGCAAAGATTCCGTGCAAAGAGACAGGAATCGAGATCAGGCACAGTATATGCGACATATGTACCCCGGGCGCCCACTGCGGCCTGGACGTGTATGTGAAAGACGGGATCATCATCAAGGTGGAGGGCACGGATGGATTCCCGGGGAGCAACGGCAAACTCTGCACCAAGGGGGCGGCCAACCGCCAGTATGTGTACCAGGAAAACAGGCTTAAGACGCCCCGGAAGCGGATGAAGGACGGAACCTACGAATCCATCAGCTGGGAGCAGGCGTACCGGGAAATCAGTGAAAAATTAAACCAGATCAAAAAGGAAGATGGCCCTGAGGCGGTGGCCTGGTTTACAGGGTATTCCAAGTGGTACCGACCTTGGCTGCACCGCATCACCCATTCCTTTGGAAGCCTGAACTATGGGACTGAGAGCTCCTCCTGCTTTCAGGCAACCGCCATGGCATGGAAGACTATCACGGGCAGGGAATACCGGCCTGACATGAAGCATGCAGGCGTGTTCCTGGGATGGGGCTGCAATACCATGAACAATTTCTACATACCGGCCAGGGGGCTGCGGGCATTTAAGGAGCGCGGGGGCAAGGTCATTATCATTGACCCCAGAATCACCCATACGGCCCAGAAGCTGGCGGATATCCATCTGCAGATCCGCCCCGGCACCGACGGCGCCCTGGCACTTGGCATGGCGAACCTGATGATTGAGCGGGGATGGACGGATCAGGCCTTTATCCAGGCCCATGTTCACGGCTATGAGCAGTACAGGGATTATGTAAAGCAGTTTACCCTGGAGCGGACGGAGGAGATCACAGGCGTCCCGGCGGGGAAGATAGAGGCAGCGGTCAGGATGTATGTGGACAATCTGCCGGGCTGCGGCTACCTTCCCTCTGCGGCAGTCACCCATCACCTCAACGGCTACAACAATATGCGGGCAATCATTTCCCTGTTTGTGCTGGCAGGGGATATCGACCGGGATGGGGGAGAACTGCCCTCCCATGCCTCCTATGTCTATGCGGACTGCGGGTTTGACACCATGGAGGAGCATTTCATCTATGATGTGGAGCCGAAGGGCTGCCGTGAGAAGATAGGGGCAGAGCGGTTCCCTGTGTGGAACCAGTTGGTGCATGAGTTCCAGGCCATGGATCTGGTCAGGCAGATCCAGGAAGGGGAGCCATATCCCATTAAGGCGCTGATGGCATTCGGCATGAATCACAGGATGTTCCCCGACTCCGAGGCCATGCTGGAGGCTGTCAGCCGGCTGGAGCTGGTGGTTGCGACTGATATTGTGGAAACGGAACTGTGCCGCAGAGCCCACTATGTGCTGCCTGTCTGTACTTCCATGGAGCGCAGTGAGCTGAAGGGATATGGCGGCGGTTTCCTGACCTGCACCACGCCCGCCATTGAACCCCTCTATGAGTCCAGATCCGACCCCGAGATTCTCTGTGAGCTGGCGGCGTATCTGGATCTGGATGACGAGCTGCTAAGGAGCGGCTACCAGAAAACCATGGAATACATGATCAGCAATCTGTCCGTCACATTGGATGAGCTGAAGGAAGCGCCCCTGCCGGTGAAGGTGAAGGTGAAGGAGCTGCGGCCCTACAAGCCTGGCACTTACAGGGAGAAGGGCTTTGAGACGCCCACAGGCAAGCTGGAGCTGTATTCTGAGGTCATCGCCTCCCTGCAGGGACAGCGCCCGGACCTCAGCCCCCTTCCGGTATATGAGGACAGCTTTGACAACAGCAGCAAGGAAGAGTATCCGCTGACGCTGGCTGCAGGCGCACGCCTGCCCAATGCCATCCACTCCAGGCTCCACGAACTGTCCTGGCCCAGAAGCCTGAGGCAGCGTCCGGCAGCAGATATTCACTACCTGGATGCCAAGGCTCTTGGCATCAGGGAAGGGGACGAGATCGAGCTGTCCACCGCCTCCGGGATGATCCGGGTGGCCGCCCATCTCACACGCACCTCTTTGCCGGGGGATGTGTACATGTATCACGGATACAGGGAAGCGAATGCAAACAGTCTGGTTGGAATCAACCATCTGGACCCCTATTCCGGATTCCCCGGATACCGTCAGATCCGTTGCAGGGTCAGAAAGGCAGGTGAAAAATGAAGAGGATAATTGACCTGGATATGGACCGCTGTGTGGGCTGTGGGGCCTGCAGCGTGGCATGTATGGACCAGAACGACTTCCGGCCGGGACGGGAGGAAAAGCCCTATAGGGTTACCGCCGGCCTGGAACAGATAAAGAATGACCGCCTCGTGCTTACCGGCATCTCCATGGCCTGTATGCATTGCTCGGATGCGCCCTGCGTCAGGGCATGTCCCAGCGGCTGTATCACAAAGGACCAAGAGACCGGATTCACAGTTTACGATACTGCCTACTGCATTGGCTGTCACAGCTGTGCCATGGCATGCCCTTTTGGCGCGCCTTCCTTTGGCGCGGATGGGAAAATGGTCAAATGCGACGGCTGCGTGGAGCGGGTGAACCATGGGCTGCAGCCGGCCTGTGTGAAGGTCTGCCCCTTTGACGCCCTGGGGATTTACTCGGAGGAGGAGTATCAGGCGGTAAAGGTGAAGAAGTCGGCCCACAGGATCGCCGCCATGATTCTGGAAGAATAGAGGAGGTAAGGTATGAAACAGCAAAAAGCAGAGGTTGTTAAGCGTGTGGATGCGCTGGGAGAACAGATACTCACCCTGAGCAGAACCATACATGAGAACCCGGAGCTTGGGTTTAAGGAGCTTCAGGCGAGCCGGCTGCTGACCGGATTCCTGGAGGACCAGGGATTCGCGGTGACCAGGGGCTGCGGCGGCCTGGAGACAGCGTTCAGGGCTGAGCGCAAGGGCAGGGAAGGCGGCCCGGTGATTGGACTGCTGTGCGAGTATGACGCCCTCCCCGGCGTGGGGCATGCCTGCGGCCATAATATCATAGCCTCCTCCTCCGTTGGAGCAGCTGCGGCCATCGGGCCGGTGCTTGAGGCGTATGAGGGGAGTATTGTGGTGCTGGGAACCCCCTCTGAGGAAGGCAGCGGCGGCGGAAAGCAGCTTTTATGGGACGCAGGGGTCATGAAGGATGTGGACTGCGCCATGATGTTCCACCCTGGCCCCTAGACAGTGGTCAGGGACAAGACGCTGGCAATCCAGGCCCTCCGCTTTACCTTCCACGGGCAGTCGGCCCACGCGGGGGCGGCCCAGGAACAGGGACGCAATGCCCTGGAGGCAGTGATCCAGACATTCAACGGCATCAACAGCTTGAGAGGGCATCTGAAAAAGGATGTAAACATCCATGGGATCATCACCAAGGGCGGCGTGGCAGCCAATATTATCCCGGATCTGGGAGAAGCTGAATTCGGCGTCAGGGCTTCCACCATACAGGAGCTGGAGACGGTTGTGGACCGGGTCTGCCAATGTGCCCAGGGGGCTGCGGCCATGACCGGCTGCACGGTGGATATTGGGCGGCTGGGCATTCCCTATGCGGATCTGGTGGCCAATGAGACGCTGCTGGGATTGATGGAGAAGAACCTGGAAGCGCTGCAGATTCCCATTGATGTGCGGGAAGCTCCTGCCGGGCTGGCCTCCACCGATGTGGGGAATTTATCCCACTGCATCCCCTCCATCCAGTGCATGATCGGGATCGGTTCCCCTGCTCTGCCCCATACGCCCGCATTTGCAGCAGCCTGCGCAGGTACGGCGGGAGCTGAAGTCGCGGTAAGGGCGGCTAAAGCCCTGGCCTGCACTGTTCTGGATCTTTTGGAAGATCCTGAGCTGGTAAAAAAAGCGGGGGAAGAACTGGTGGAGCGGAAAAAAGGAGCAAAAGAAGGAGCGGAATGATGATGTATGATTTTGACACAGTTGTGGACCGGACAGGAACCAGCTGCATCAAATGGGAGAGACAGAAAAGGGCCTTCGGCACCGAAGGCCTCCTCCCCTTCTGGATCGCGGATACGGACTTTGCGGTTGAACCCAGGATTCAGAAAGCTTTGATGGAGCGGGCCAGACACCCCATATACGGGTATGCCTGCCAGGGTGACGGGTATATGGAGGCGCTTACCTGCTGGTTTCAGAAACGCCATGGATGGGAGATCAGGAAGGAATGGATCATCCCCTGCGCAGGGGTGGTCACAGCCGTGGGCTTTGCCATGGATGCGGTTACCAGGCCAGGAGATAAGGTTCTGCTCCTGACACCCATGTACGATCCCTTCTTTCAGGTGATCCAGGGGTCCGGGCGCAGGCTGGTGACACTGGACCTTCAGGAGAAGGGCAGAAGCTATGAGCTGGACTATGAGGCCTTCGAAAATCAATTGAGGGATGGGGTAGGGGCAGTTATATTCTGCAACCCTCATAATCCCATAGGAAAAGTATGGAAAAGGGCGGAGCTGGAGCGCATAGCGGACCTTTGCGCCAGGTACCAGGTGTACATTCTCTCAGATGATATCCACTGCGATATTGTGATGGAGGGGAACCGGTATACCCCTCTGGCGGCATTTGACTGCATAAAGCCCCTGCTGGCCACATTCACGGCGCCCAGCAAGACCTTTAATGTGGCAGGCGCAGGCGCGGCCAACATCATTGTGGAGGATGAGGCGCTGCGGAACCGGATCAGGGCGAGCCTGATGAGTAAATTCATGATGGGTCCCGGGCTGTTCGGCTATGTGATCTGTGAGGCGGCCTATATGTATGGGGAAAACTGGCTGGATGAACAGCTGAAGTATCTGCACGGAAACTGCCAATATGTACAAGGTTACTTAAAAAAATATATGCCGGACATCAAAGCCTGTGAACTTCAGGGGACATTCCTGATGTGGCTGGATTTCAGGAACCTGGGAATGGGAAGCCAGACGGTTTGCCGGGAGCTGGTAACAGAGTGCGGCGCGGCCTTAAACAGGGGAAATGCCTTCGGGTCCTGCGGTGATGGGTTTATGCGTCTGAACATCGGCTGCTCCAGAAAGCGGCTTGTGGAACTGATGGAACGGCTGTCGGGCTGGTATGAAAAAAGGGCTGCGTGCCGGAAAGGATAATAATATGCACAACACAGAGATCCTGTATCTTAGCCAGCAGGATGTGAAGGCCGTCTTAAGCAGGCGGGACGTAATTGACACAGTGGAGGAGATCTTTAAACAGGCCGGCAATCAGACCATTCTGCTGGGGAGCAACAGTTTTCTGTCAACAGGGGACGGAAAACGGAACCGTTTCATTGCCATGCCGGTGAGTATACCGGAGGAGCAGATCCTTGGGCTGAAATGGATTAATATCTACGATGAACCGGCTAAGGGGTACCCCTTCAGCCACGGAAACATGGTGCTGGTCAATGACACACAGACCGGCTCGCCCATTGCCATTGTAAGCGCAACCGATATTACCACCATGCGCACGGCCGGCGGCCATGGGGTCATTGGCGCCAAGTACCTTGCCGGTGAAAATCCCCGGGTGTTGTCCGTGATCGGGTGCGGAGGCCAGGGACGCAACGGAATCGGCGGCTTCCTGGAACAGTTCCCCTCATTGGAGGAAATACGGCTGTTTGATGCGCACCCCGCCGCATGTGAAGCTGCCGCCGCCCTGTATGAGGGGAAAGCGCGGTTTACAATCTGCCGGACGCCGGAGGACGCTGTGAGGGGAAGCAATATTGTGCTGACCTGCAGCAGCAGCCGGAAGGTTCTTGTGCAAAAGCAGTGGATTGAAAAGGGCATGACAATCATTGCCATCAATGCATTCAACGACCTGGACCCCCAGGTGGCGGAGCTGGCAGATAAATGGGTGCTGGGAGTATATCAGGAGGACAATCATAATATCCTTGAGCGGACCGATATGTCCCAGGGCATAGCGCTGGACAGGGAGAAGGTATATGGGGATATGCCGGAGATCATCAGCGGGCGGAAGCCTGGCCGCACATCAGAGGATGAGATCATCCTATATTCCCATATGGGGATGGGGGCATTTGACGTGGCCTGTGCCAACATTGCGTACACACGGGCAAAAGAAAAAGGAATTGGGGTAACCCTGGAGGTATAATCCATGACAAGGTATAAAGAGCTTGCCCTGGAAAGGGTGGAAGCGGCGGCAGAGAAGATACCGGCATTTCAGGCCATGTTCCGCGTCTCACAGGACCGGCCTGTTCCCCACTCCCTGGAATTCACAAAAGCCTGTGAGGGGGAAAAGGGGGCGGGGCTGGCAGTCAGGATATCCAAGGTGCTCAGCTGTGTAGCCTGTGATATTTTGGAGCATCCGCACTATGTACAGCAGGCAAAAGAAGAACTTTATCAAAAGACGATAGGAGAACACTCATGACTACAACTGTAAAAAACAAGAAGCGCTTTGAAATGCCTCATTCCCTGGCAATTATCGTGGCAGTTATCATATTCGCCTGTCTCCTGACCTATATGATTCCGGCAGGAACCTATGAGCAGATGGTAAATGAGGCCGGAAAGTCAGTGGTGGACCCCGACAGCTTCCACTATATTGAGTCAACGCCCGTTAACCCCCTTAAATTCCTGACCTACATCTATAAAGGCCTGAACTCTGCCGCGGCGATCATCTTTGTCCTGTTCTGCTGCAGCGGCGGCATGGGGCTGGTACAGTCCACTGGGGTGCTTCAGGGCGCGGCCAATTCCCTGAGCAAGAAAATCTGCGGCAAGGAGTGGATGGTGATATCCATGGTTACCCTGCTGTTTACCTTACTGAGTTCCGTTACAGTCTCTACTTTATTGATTCCACTGACGCCCATTGGTATCATGCTGGCCTACGCATTGGGCATGGATATGATCACCGGCGTGGGAATGGTTCTTTTAGGCACCACCATAGGCTCCTCCACAGGCGCCCTGGTAGCTGCCAGCACGGGAATCGCACATACCATAGCAGGCCTTCCCATGTATTCTGGCTTGGGATACCGTCTGTTCTGCAATATTCCCTTCTGGCTGATCGGCAATCTGTATCTTGTGCGCTATGCGTCCAGAGTGCGCAAAGATCCCACCAAAAGCCTTGTATATGGATTAAAGCTGGATGTAAATGCAGACACCTCCAATCTGATAGAATTTAACAAAAACCATATTCCGGTGGCAATTGTAACGGTATTGGGCTTTGCATGGCAGATATCAGGCTCCATCCGCGGCGTGTCCGATATGCAGTTTACTTCCAACACCTTTCTGTACATGGGATTGGCTGTGGCGATTGTGTCCAGGATGAAGATCAATGAGATGTGTGAGAAGTTTCTGAAGAGTGTGGGCGGGCTGGCGAGCGTTGGCATGCTGATTGGGTTTGCCTATTCCATCAGCCTGATCTTAAAGGACGGCATGATTCTTGACACCATTGTGCATGCATTATCCCAAACCCTTGGGCAGATCCCGGTCCTTCTTCAAGCACCGGTGATGTTTATCATGCACTGCCTGATAAACCTGCTGATCACATCAGGGTCAGGGCAGGCGTCCGCCTCCATGCCCATTTTCCTGCCCGTGGCCGATATGATCGGGATGAGCCGGCAGCTGGCAGTGCTCTGCTTTAACTTTGGAGACGGGTTCTGCAACGCAATCCTTCCCCACGCGGCGGTGACGCTGGCCATGGTGTCCATGGGAGATATCCCCTTTGCAAGGTGGTTCAGGTTTGTGTGGAAGCTGTTTGCGATATGGGTACTGGTCGGATGTGTGATGTTGATGATTGGTACTGTGATAGGGTATTAAGATGCGAAGGGGCCGTGGCTGGGGAGTTTACCCCGGCCACGGCCCCTTCTCACAGCCTGAATTCCAATCTATACGCTACATTTAGAAATAATCCGAAAAATACGGCGTCTGCTGCTCAATCGAATCCTCCAGCATATCAATGGTCTGGGCGCTGCATGAGATCCGGCCTATCCGGTGCAGGTAATCCGGCCGCTTATAACCCAGCAGCATGGTGGTCATGGTCTGTATATCCGTGTGATCCGCACTCTTTTTATCAGAGCGGACCACATTTCCCACGCCGTCCTTCGAGATCCGCAGGGTGAATGTGCCCTGGTTCCAGTCCAGCAGAGGATCTGTCAGGGTGAAGGTCCACTCCCGCTCAATGGTATCCGCCTTAAAAGGATACTGGGCGACAAACTGCTCGAAATCCACGATCCTGGCCATAAAGTAGGGGGAGATGGTCTCCTTGATATCCGCATCCTCCAGCAGGAACGCCAGCGGCTCGTCGGTAAACATATTGCCAACCACCTTGGAGATCATGGAAAAATGGGCGCTGATGAAGTTCCACAGTCCGATTCTGGCCTCCTCAGTGACAAAGATCATGTCCTTGATGTGGAACACCTCGTCCGCCATCCAGTAGATCACGTAGCCGTCCGGCTCATTGTCCTCATTGCGGTAGACCGCGGCCATCAGGTCATCGGTATCCCACAGGAAATATTCATTCCACGCCAGCTCATCCCGCAGCAGCGCTCCATGGGTTCTCATGGCGAACCGCTGGTAAGTCTCCTTCACCAGGTCGCTTTCCACGGGAACCCGGGTGACATCGCCGCCTACCTGGCGGCTCTTGGGCAGCTGGTAATCGCTGATCTCATAGGTCAGTTTATCGGATATGATCTCCCAGCCTTTTCTGCGGTAGTAGGGGATGGAGTAGGGGAAAAGGTAGGAAATGTACTGGCCCCTCTCCTTCATATCGTGAAGGGCCTGACACAGCAGCTTGTGCATCAGCCCCTGGTTGGAGTATTCCGGGTAGGTGCCCACGCCGGTCAGGCCGCCCATCTCATAGGTGCGCCCGAAGATGCGGACCTGCATGGGATACACCGCCACCTGGGAGATCAGGGTATCCTGGTCAAACCAGCCCAGCACGCTGGCCTTTTTAAGTGTGGGGTACTTGGCGCGCTCAATCTCCTTTTCTTCCCAGCCGATCTGATGCAGATCGTTCTGGGTCACCTGGAACACATAGCGCAGCAGCTGGTTATACTGTTCCAGATGCTCGATTCCCACTGGCTTTAATCTTAGTTTCTTTTTGCTCATCTGAAAAACACCTCTTTTACTTGTCGTCGCATACCTGGAAAATGTAAAATTTCAGATAATAGGATTCGTCCGCTGCCCACAGGATGGGATGGTCTGCCGCCTGGGTGCGGTATTCCACCTGGCGCAGGCGTTTGTGCACGCCGTTAGCCGCCTCGCGGATGGTCTTGGTGAACAGTTCAGGGTCCATGAAGTGGGAGCAGGAGCAGGTAGCCAGATAGCCGCCGTCCTTCACCAGCTTCATACCCCGCAGATTGATCTCGCGGTAGCCCTTGACCGCCTGCTTGATGGAGCTTCTGGACTTGGTAAATGCCGGCGGGTCCAGAATGACCACATCGTACCGCTCCCCCTCCTTCTCCAGGGCGGGCAGCAGGTCGAACACATCGGCGCACCGGAATGTGACACGCTCAGAGAGCCCGTTGAGGGCCGCGTTCTCCGTGGCCTGGGCCACCGCCAGTTCGGATGCATCCACGCCCGTCACCTCCCCGGCCCCGGCCAGCCCTGCATTCAGCGCAAAGGAGCCGGTATGGGTGAAGCAGTCCAGAACCCTGGCCTCCGGCAGCCTGCGGCACAGGTTCTGGACCGCCAGCCGGTTGTACTTCTGATCCAGGAAGAAGCCGGTCTTTTGTCCGTCCTCCACATCCACCATGTAGCGGACGCCGTTCTCCACGATCTCCACCTTGGTGTCAAATGGCTCCCCGATGAATCCCTTGTACCGCTCCATTCCCTCCTGTAGCCGAACCTTGGCATCGCTGCGCTCATAGACACCGCGGATCGTTATGCCGTCCCCGGCCAATACCTTCTTAAGTTTGTCCACAATCACGGGTTTTAAGCGGTCGATGCCCAGGGCCAGGGACTCCACCACCAGCACATCGGAAAATTTATCGATGACAATGCCGGGGAGAAAATCCGCCTCGCCGAAGATCAGGCGGCAGCAGCCTGTATCCACAGTGGCCTTGCGGTACTCCCAGGCGTTTCTCACACGCATCTCCAGAAATGCCTCGTCAATGACCGCCTCCTTTTTGCGTGACAGCATGCGGACGGTCAGCTTAGAGCGGGTGTTGATAAACCCGTGGCCCAGGGGATATCCGTCAAAGTCGGCCACCTCCACCAGGTCCCCCTCCGTAAACTCACCGTCCACAGCCTCGATTTCATTGTCATAAACCCAGGCACCTCCGGCTTTCAGGGAGCGGCCTGCGCCCTTACGGATGCGGACCTTGGCAGTTTCTCTGTATAAATCAGCAGTTTCCATTTAATATCTCCGTTCTGTTGTGTGTTATCTTGTGATTTTCTAAGTGTATCATAACCGGCCGTATTTTTCACCCATTTTCCAACACGTGAATCCCCTGAGTAATAATATGCTCTGCCAGGAGGGCTAATTCCTCGGGCGATTCCGCCATTCCGTTTTGCAGCCAATACTGCACCAGACCCACGCAGCCGGACACAATAAAGGAATAGTAGGCTTCGAAAAATGCGGAATTGGCGCTTCTGAACAGCTCCATCCAGTCCTGGAGACATTTTTCGCGCACCAGCAGTTTCAGGCGGTTGACAAAGTTCAAATCCCCATTTTCTCCCAGCAGGATCTCCACCAGCGCCGCATTATCCTGGACCAGGTGGAAGATCTCCACAAAAATCACATCCAGCTTATCATTGATCTCCAGGGCGTTGTGGCGGTGCATCAGCTGGTTGAACTCATCCAGCAGTTCGTTCTCCGTCTTTTCCAATAGATCAAAAACATCCCGGTAATGCAGGTAGAATGTGCCCCTGTTCAGATCCGCCATGTCGGTCAGCTCCCGGACAGTGATATCCTGTACCTTTTTCTCCTTCAGCAGGCGGGTAAGACATTCACGCAGCTGTTTTTTTGTTTTGCGGACCCGGCGGTCCATGTTCTCTGTACCCATAAGTAGATTCCTCCTTGTTCGGCCCCAGTCAGGAGGTCGATAAAAATTCTCAAAAATTTAACATTCGCTTTTTGAACATTGACAGATAAAATGTTGATTAATCACCGTTTCATATAAAATTAATTATTGTGTTTAACAGCATAAGTTAGTATAATCCATTACAGTCAATAAATAGACAGATGTCAATTATAAAACAAAGGTTGTTTAACATAATCGCAGACGCATAATCGTACAAATAAGGGAGATGAGACGACAATGGGACATATTCATGGAAAACGGACGGCAGCGGGATTGGCAGCAGTGCTGTGGCTGGCGGCATTTCCGGTTACGGCACTGGCTGGGACCGGGCAGTGGCAGCAGCAGGATGGCCGGTGGAGTTACATACAGGAAAATGGAGTCCCTGCGGCTGAAGGATGGCTCACGGACGGAGGTAGAGCCTACTATATAGATGCGGACGGGTTTATGGCCACAGGATGGCGCAGGATCGGGGGCAGCAGTTACTACTTTCACGAGGATGGCGGAATGAATCTGGGAGATCTGATCCTGGGGAACGCAGAGTACCGGTTTGACGGGGCAGGGGCATTTGTCTCTGCCGGCCGTGTGAAGAATACAGGAGGCGGCGCCTTTACGGCGGGCTGCTACGA
>URUZ01000096.1 GCA_900551225.1 uncultured Clostridium sp. | reverse complement strand
CTCTCATACCTCCCGCCAATACCGCCCCACAACTGGTAATCACTTTATAAACGACTGTTCCTGCTCCCTGATCTCATCCAGATGGATCATCCTGTTAAATGACGGGAAGTCCACCATCTCCCCCAGCGACGTCTCAGACGTCCGGTCCGCCGCCAGCCTGGCAAGGAAATCATTCACCGCTTTGGTGGCAATATACAGGGCGGACACCGGGTAGATGGCAATCCGGTACCCAATCCCAAACAGTTCCTCTGTGGTCAGAAGCGGGGTCTTCCCCTTCTCCACCATATTGGCCAGCAGGGGCGCCTTCACCGTCCGGCCCACAGTCTCCATCTCCTCCACAGAGCGGGGCGCCTCGAAGAATATCATATCAGCGCCCGCCTTCACATAGGCCTGGGCCCGGTCCAGCGCGTCCTCGAACCCCAGCACGGCCCTGGCATCTGTGCGGGCCAGGATGCACACGTCCGGGTCCTTTCTGGCAGCCACGGCAGCCCTTATCTTGGCCACCATCTCCGCCTTGGGAATCACTTCCTTTCCTTCCATGTGGCCGCAGCGTTTGGGCGTCACCTGGTCCTCCAGCTGGATGGCAGCCACACCTGCCTGTTCATACAGGGCCACCGTCCGCATCACGTTCATCGGGCCACCGTACCCATTGTCCGCATCCGCGATCACCGGCGTGTCTCCGGCAGCCTCCACGATGTTCCTGGCCATGTCGGCCATCTCCGTCAGGGTCAGCAGGCCGATGTCCGGCTTGCCCAGCACACTTGCGGACACACCGTACCCGGTCATATACACCGCCGGAAATCCGCGCTCCGCAATGAGCCGCGCAGTCCATGCGTCATAGGCGCCCGGAGCCATGATCGTTTGATTCCCTTTCAAAAGTTCCCTCAGTTTTTTAGCTGCCGTCATATAGAACCTCCTTCAAAATAGTCTGTATGCCTTATATATTAGCAATAACCATGCCAAAAATAACCATAGAGAAAGCGGCCGTTTCATGAGAGAATTTCCTCATTAACGGCCGTTTATTTCAAATACGTCTCTTTTTTGTCCGATCAATGAATCAACCTTGAAACAGTTCTCCCAGGCCCAGCATCTGCATTTTACGCCATAGGGTGGAGCGGCTGATTCCCAGTATAGCCGCGGCCTTTCCCCTGTTGCCCCCGCTGGCCCGGAGCGCCGCCAGGATGCGTTCCCTTTCCCGGCGCTTACTGTCCCTGTCCACCCACTGCCGCAGCTTCTCCCCGCTCTCCGGAAGCGCCGGAGAATCGTCTCTCTCCCAGGGAGCCAGCGAATCATCCCTCTCCTCTATATGGTCGATCAGCGCCTGCTTCACCAGGTGTTTCAGATCCGCCTCCTCCTTATAGAGCACTGCCATCCGCTCCGCCGTGTTCTTTAATTCCCTGATATTCCCAGGCCACCCATTGCTGCCAAGTTCCGGCAGGGCCGCCAGCTCCCTCCGCCTTCCGTCCCCCAAGCCGGGCCGGAATTCCCTGAGAAAGTAATCCATCAGCAGCGGGATGTCCTCCCTGCGTTCCCGCAGCGGCGGCAGATGGACGGCCAGGACATTTAACCGATAGTACAGGTCCTCCCTGAACCGCCCCTCCTTCACCAGCCTCCACAGGTTCTTGTTGGTGGCCGCTATAACGCGGATGTCCACCGGCACCACCTTCTCCCCACCCAGACGGAACACCTCCCGCTGTTCCAGCACCCGGAGGAACCGCAGCTGGATGTCCATGGACACCTCCCCGATCTCATCCAGGAATATGGTCCCCTCATGGGCCAGCTCGAATACTCCCCGCTTGCCGCCCCGCCTGGAACCGGTGAAGGCCCCCTCCTCGTATCCGAACAGCTCACTCTCCAGAATATTGGGCGGTATGGCTGCGCAGTTGATGGCAACAAAGGGCTTCTGGCTGCGGCTGCTCTCATTGTGTATACTCTGGGCGAACAGTTCCTTCCCAGTGCCAGTCTCCCCGGATATCAGAATTGTAGCGCCGCTTCCCGCATACTCTTTCCCGATATGCACCACATTCCGAAACGCGGGGCTGTCCCCCACCAGATCCCGGAACCGTGTCCTGGCCACAAATCCCTTGGTGTACAGCTTCCGCCTTATCTTCTCCTCAGCCTCAGACACATCGTCCACATCCTGAAATGTGGCCAGGGCCCCGATCAGCCTCCCATCGCTGAATATAGGACAGCGGTTGGTGAGAATCTTCACATTACCCACCTCCTGGATCTTGTTATACTCCTCCCTCTGGTTGTCAATCACCGCGTTAAGACGGGTATTGGGCAGAACCTCCTTCACCTGCCTTCCCAGCACGTCCTCCCTGCTGATCTTCAGTATCTTCTCCGCGCTGGGATTAAACTCACTGACCACACCGTGCTGGTCCGTCACGATCACGCCTTCGTGGACCGTCTGCAGAATTCCAGCCAGCTTGTGGGCCTTCTGGGCATCCTGTTTTTTTCCAATGGCAATCTGCACCGCTGTGTCCGCCGCAGCCTTCACGCCGTCCACGGACCAGATGTAGTGCCCCCGCATCCCCAGCAGCGCGGCACGCTCCAGCACATAGGCCGTTCCGATCACATCCTCAATACCCTGGTTGTACAGCTCCTTGAGTACCTGGTCCACCTCCCCGGTCTGATGGTACACCCGCTCCGTGACCTCCACATTCAGCAGCTCCTTCACCGAGGCGATAAAGGGGACCCGCTCCTGGTATGTGATGATGCCCGCCCTGCGGCTGAACTGCCACACCTTTTTAAGGGCCAGCAGAAAATCAAAGCCGGTGACCTTCACCTTTACAAAGGGTGTCTCCTGCACATATTTCTCCAGAAAACGGCCATTTCCTCCGCTCCCCACAAACACATCCACAGAATGGTCCTTCTCCAGACGGCGCACCTCGTCCTTCAAATCCTCAAACAGAGCGTTTAAAATCACAAACTCCACCTCATCCGTGTAAAAGGGTTTAATCTGATGAATAAACTGCTCAAATGTCCCGTAGCTTGCAAATGCGATCCTGACTCCCATATCCCCGGCCCCTTTCCTATTGTATAACGTTTCACTCATTATACTACAACCGCACCTGCGCGCCTACGAGGGGGGATACGCATTATCACTGGCGAACCACCACGCCCAGCCCCATTTTGACAAGGCGTGACCTGCAACCTCACACAGCCTATGGACGAATGAGAAAACATAGGGTATGATAAGGGAAATGAAACCATATGAAAGGAAGGTGAAACCATTGGGAAAAATCGCGCTATTGGTATCCAGAGAGGAGATGCTCTACCAGGCACACAACATTCTCCAGGAGAAAAAATTTGAGATCAGCGAGATGCGGGTGATACAGTCCAAGGATGCGGTGATGGAGGCCCGCAAGTCCATCTCCAACGGGGCGTCCCTCATCATCGCCAGAGGCCTGCAGGCTTCCCTCATCAAACAGTATACAGATATACCTGTGGCGGAGATTGTCATCACAGCCCAGGAAATGGCCCTTTTAATCATCCGCGCCAAGCAGATCCTGAAGAAAGAGCGGCCTGTTATCGCTGTGGTAGGGTTCCACAATATGTTCTGCGACATGTCCTATTTTGATATGATCTATGACATTGAGCTGAGAACCTATTTCTCCCCCACCAGCGCCGAGCTGGAGACAGTGTCATTAAAAGCAGTGCAGGATCACGTGGATCTGATCATCGGCGGGGACACTGCGGTGAAGGTGGCCACGGAGAACGAGATCCCCTCCCTGTTCCTGTCCACCACAGAGGACTCCCTGCGTGGCGCCCTGGTTGTGGCTGAGAGTATGAACTACGCCATGGGTATGGAGAAACGCAACGCCGCCCAGTTCGAGACCGTTCTGGACAACTCCTTCAACGGGGTGCTGCGGGCGGACGCAGACGGCCTGATCACCGGCGTGAACCCGGTGATGGAGAACATTTTAGAGGAGCAGAGCGATCAGATTAAAGGCCGCCCACTGCGCAGCGTATTCCAGGATATTGACCAGGAGACGCTGCAGCAGATCCTGGACCAGAAGAAGGACAGCTTCTCCATGTTCACCCAGGTGAAGCGCAACTCCATCTTCGCCATCCTGGCCCCCATCACCATTGAAGGCCGGGTGGACGGCCTGATCCTGACCTGCAACAAGGTCAGCCGGCGGCGCGCCGAGGATCAGCAGGGCGCCCAGAAAAGCAACCGGTCCAGCGGCCTCATCGCCCTGGGCAAATTCGATGACATTTCCCAGCTGTCCAAGGGGATGCAGGCCTGTGTCCACCGTGCCAAGCTGTACTCCATGTCCGACAAACCTGTGGTCCTCATCGGGGAGCCCGGCACGGAAAAACGCCTGATGGCCCAGAGCATACACAACAGCAGCGACCGGGGCGCCGGCCCCTTCTGCGCCGTATCCTGCTGCGGCCTGCCGGACTCCGCCCAGAGCGAACTGATCTTTGGGGACAAGGGCGCTGTCCTGCTCTGCGACAAGGGCACCCTGCTGCTGGAGGACGTGGAACATCTAAGCTCCGACAACCAGAACCGCCTGTTCCAGTTGATCCGCTACAAGTGGTATCCCGGCAAGGATCTCATGCACCTGAAGGTTCTGGATGTCAGGGTCATAGCCACCTCCACAGCCCCCCTGGAAAAGGCGGTGGAGGCGGGCCTGTTCTCCCGGGACCTCTACTACCTGCTTCAGGGCCTGATCCTGGAGATCCCGCCCATGCGCCAGCGCCAGGAGGATTTAAAGAAACTTTTGGACGACTGCATCCATGATAACTGCGAACGGTATACCCGTTTTCACATTCTCACCAACGGGGCCATGAAGATCCTGACGGACTACCGGTGGGAGGGCAATATTCCCCAGATTGAGAACTTCTGCGAACACCTGATCCTCACCGCCACCAAGCGGTCCCTGGACGAGATTGCAGTGGGTTCCATCCTGAAGTCCCTTTACCCCAGGATCAGCCGGTCCGAAGCCATCTCCCCAGCCCCTGACCTCCAGTCATCCCGGCTTCCGGCGGAGGCTGCGGCCATCATCCAGGCGCTCCGTGAAAATGGAGGCAGCCGCGAGAAAACCGCCAAGGCCCTGGGCGTCAGCAAAGCCACCCTGTGGCGCCACATGAAGAAATACGAGATTGTTTAATCCGGACTGCCGGCCTTTCATAAGATGAAATCACATGAGATATTATTTCAAAATGATTTCATTTCATGAAAGGTTGGCTTTTTTGTATATAAAAATACAGGACTTTCGTAGAATCCGCCAATAGAAAACAAAAAGTGATTTTTCTATAATCAAGGCAGCAGTGGACAAGAGTGTGCCTGAATATTTAGAAAAGAGAGGTATTCAATATGAAAGTTGGTTTTATCGGACTGGGTATCATGGGGCGGCCTATGGCCAAGAATCTTCTGAAAGCCGGACATGAGCTGGTTGTTTTTGATTTCAACCAGGAAGCGGTGGCGGACCTTGTGTCCTGCGGGGCTGCCAGCGCGGCCAGCGGCAGGGATCTGGCAGCCCAGTGCGGCGTTGTGATCACCATGGTTCCCAACTCCCCCCACGTGAGGGCTGCCGTGCTGGGTGAGGGCGGCGTAGCGGAAGGCGCAAAAGAGGGAACCGTTGTCATTGATATGAGTTCCATTGATCCTACAGAGAGCAAGGCCATCGGCGCCGAGCTGGCAAAGAAGGGCATTGACATGCTGGACGCCCCCGTATCCGGCGGTGAGCCAAAAGCAATTGACGGCACGCTGTCAGTGATGGTGGGCGGAAAGAAGGATCTGTTTGACCGTTACTATGATCTGATGATGGTAATGGCCGGATCTGTAGTATATGTGGGCGAGCTGGGTTCCGGTAATGTTGCCAAGCTGGCCAACCAGATTGTGGTGGCTGTGAATATTGCCGCTGTCTCCGAGGCACTTACCTTTGCCAAAAAGGCCGGGACCGACCCCGAGCTGGTGTACCAGGCAATCCGGGGCGGGCTGGCCGGTTCTACCGTTATGGACGCCAAAGCTCCCATGATGCTATCCAGGAACTTTAACCCGGGCTTTCGCATTGAACTCCACATCAAGGATTTAAACAATGCGTTAAATGCCGCCCACGCCATCAGTTCCCCGGTTCCCCTGACCGGACAGCTGATGGAAATCATGCAGGGGCTCAAAGCCGATGGGCTGGACAAGGAGGACCACTCCAGCATCGTGAAATATTATGAGAAAATTGCCAATACCAAGGTAGAACCTTCAAACTAAGAGACAGGAGATCAAACACGTGAACACAGATTTTATAAAAGGCGTCATTGTCCCCATTCTCACGGCAATTGACAAAAATGAGAAAATCGATGAGAAGAACATGCGCCGCCAGGTGGACTATGTAATTCAGGGCGGCGTACACGGAATTCTGGCCTTTGGAAGCAACGGGGAATTCTATATGCTGGAAGAGGACGAGATGGAGCGGGGCCTGAAGATGATGATCGATCAGACCGCGGGCCGGGTCCCCGTATATTTCGGCATCGGGGCTATCAGTACCAGGAAATGCTGCCGTCTGGCGCAGATGGCGGCAGCAAACGGGGCCGACGGCATCTCCGTGCTTCAGCCCATGTTCTTAAAGCCCACGGATCAGGAGCTTTTTGAGCATTTCAAAGCCATCGCCGAGTCCGTGCCCGGCACGCCCATGCTGCTCTACAACAACCCGGGCCGGGTAAACTATACCCTGTCCGCCAATCTGGTGGAGCGCCTCTCCAATGAAGTGCCGGGCATTGTGGGCATGAAGGATACAAGCGGGGACATTACCCAGACCGCGGAGTTTATCCGCAGGACGAGGCAGAACAATTTCAAGGTGTTCGGCGGCAAGGATACGCTGCTGTACGCCTCCATGTGCCACGGCGCTGTGGGCGGGGTCTGCACCTCAGCCAACTACATGCCGGAGCTGATTGTGGACGTGTACAACCTGTTTGTGGCCGGAGATCTGGAGGGCTCCCTGGAAGCCCAGTTCCTGCTGAACCCGGTGCGCCTCTCCATGGACAGCGCCAGCTTCCCCGTTGCCACCAAGGATATGGCCATTATGCGGGGGCTGGATGCCGGAGAGCCTTACAGGCCCAGCCTGCTGACCCCCAAGGGCCCTGTGTTGGAAAAAATGCGGTGTGAGATGGAAACGGCAGGATTGATTTGATGATTTTGTTTTAAAGGAGCTGTGAAAAATGGAAATGATTTAACACTATTTTTCCAGCTCCTTTTTATCAGCAGCGATTCACTTATAAGAGACCGGATGCAGCAATTTGATCCATGAAGTCCTGAATTGTTTCAGCACGGGCGGCCAGCTTCAGCCATGCCCGCAAAATGGTATAATCGGTTTCACTTCGTATACGCTCCTCCAGTTCCCGCGGTATGGAGCTCAGGTCATGCAGAAGATACAGAATGTTTTCGATATTTTCTTCAATTTTGCCTTCCGCGATGCCTTTTGCCTTGCCTTCCGCGATGCCTTCCGCGATGCCCTCTGCCTTGCCTTCTTCGAAACTGATCTGCTTCTCGCTTTTGATATGAAGCTCCTCATCATATTCAGATAAGATCAATTCTCTCACCTCCTCGCGATGCTTCAGCAAAAATCCTTTTAAGATATCATGTTTAATACATTCATTGACTGCCCGGTCCACAGCGGCTTCCAGCTTGAGACCCTGGTTCAGGCCCTGGCGGACTTCATGGACAAGATACGCATATTCATAAAGCTTCCGGCTGCTTTTTAGTATCTGCTGGTTGTGTCCATAGTTGATGTTCAGAACCACGGCCGTACACTCCAGACAAGGGGAGGCCTCTGTCCCTGAAAAGAAGGAATCGGACAGACGCATCTCCGTCCTGTCCGGTATTTTCCGGCTTCCATTGTAGTGACAGTCAGATCTTCTGTTCGCTCATAGTGTGACCCGTTGATGGCGTTGTAGAGCTCCAGAAGTTCCTTCTTCCCGCTGAAGATCATCCGGAACAGGTCGTCCTTGTAGGTGCGGTTGAGATTTGCCATGAGCAGTTCTCCTTTCATTTTACTAAAGGTTGATGGGTTAGTAAATATTTGTGGGGGGATGAATTCAGAAAAAGAATCATGAACCACTAAAGCCCGCAGCGGGCTGAGATACTCCCGGCAGATTGCCGGCAGCAGAGTAGATACAAATCAGGATAGCATAATTTTGAGAAATAAGCAATCGGAAAACGAAAACAATCAATACCCCGCATCCCCTTCCAGGTTTCACTTCCTTTCATATATGAACCATTTAATTTCATACCCTGAAAGAATATATAGGATGTATAAAAAAGCAACGTGATTTAGGTGTTTTTGCAAATTGTCATGTCCCCCAATTTTGTTATAATGAAGGAGCGTTACATGATAACGGGGTGTACTTATGAACATATTGAACATTAGGAGGAAATGAAATGAGAAAAAAAATCAGTGTTTTATTAGCGGCTCTTGCAATGACCGGCGCATTGACTGCCTGCGGTTCTTCCAGCCAGGCCACCACTGCCGCGGCTGAGGCCAAAACAGAGGCCAAGACAGAAGCTGCAGCCCAAGGTTCTTCTGAAGGCGCAGAAAGCGCCGCCGCAGATACAGACTATAAATTTGAAGAAACAGTTACCCTCATCTGCCCTGTTAAGGCAGGCGGCGACACGGACCGCAATGCCCGGGTGCTGGCTGAATATATGCAGAAATACATGGGCGTCAACGTGATTGTAAAGAACGTGGACGGCGGCGCAACAGTAATGGGCATGCAGGAATGCTTGGACGCCAAGCCGGACGGGACCACCCTGGTGGTTAACGGCACCGATATGTTCGTACCCTACATGCAGGGCAGCTCCACCATCAACATCGACAGCTTCAAGACCATTGCCATTCCGGTCATCGACAACACCACCGTGCTGGCCGTAAACAAGAATTCCGGCTGGAACACCCTGGATGACCTGCTGAAGGCTTCCCAGGCAGCTCCCGACACCATTGAGTACGGCGGCAAAATCGGCGCTTCCAACCAGATCTGCGGAATTGCCATGAACAAAGAGTGGAACGCAGGGCTGAAATTCATCGATGTCGGCAACAACGCTGCCAAGATGACCGCCCTTCTGGGAGAACAGACAGATGTGATCAATATCTCCTACGCGCTGGCTACCGACTACTTCACCACCGGCGAATTCATCCCCCTATGCCTGCTGGGCAATGAAAAGAACGAACTGCTGGCCAATGTGCCCCTGGCTTCAGAGAACGGCCTGGCAAATGTGGACTTCAGCAAGTTCTTCTGGGTTGGAACCAATCCTGAGACTCCCGACGAGATCGTAAACGCCCTGGCAGACGTGGTTAAGAAGGTATGTGAAGATCCTGATTTCGTTGCCTCCATGGAAGGCTACTATCTGACCGTTGACTTTATGGCAACTGATGAAGCCAAGGATTTCGCAAACAAAATGTACGAGTCCGGCCTGCTTCCCTACAAGGATGAGTTCCTTTCTAATCAGTAACTCTTTCAAAATGTCCATACCGGAGCAGCATACAGCCTGCTCCGGTATTGCAAAAAAGAGGGATAGGAGTAAAAAATGAGAGACGAACACCGCAAAAATTTCACTTCCGGTATTGCATTTCTGCTGTTCGGTATATTCATATATGCCGGATCATACACCATTCCAGCCACAACATCAGATATACTTGGCTCCCGGTTCTTTCCAAGAGCAGTGGCGGTCTTAATCGGAATCTTGTCAATTGCCCAGATGCTTCTGTCCGCCGGCGCGTTTAAGGCCGCGGCCCACAACAACGAAGAAAAGGTGAAGGAAGCCATCAACAAACCGCTTTTGCTGACTGTGGCTGCACTGCTGATCTACTACATTTTAGTGCTGCAGATCGGCTTCACCATCACTTCCATCATATATCTATTCTGCCAGAGCCTGATCCTTATGCCAACGGAAGATATAAAGAATAAAAAGAAACTGATTGTGCCGGTTCTGGTGTCTGTAATCGTTCCCATTGCGGTCAATACCATTTTCTGGAAATTATTCAGTATCAAATTGCCTGTGGGCAATCTGTTTTAGAGAAAGGGGAACCATATGGAATTATTACAGGGATTTATATCCATACTCAACCCGGCTACAATGCTGCTGATCATCGGCGGTGTACTGGGCGGCCTGGTAATCGGCGCCCTTCCCGGACTCTCCGCTTTTACGGCCCTTGCGATCATGCTGCCCTTTACCTTCGGGATGGAGCCGGTCAACGGAATCTCCTTCCTGATGGCCGTATATGTGGGCGGCTGCTCCGGCGGTCTTATCTCCGCCATCTTACTTGGCATTCCCGGCACTCCATCTTCCATCGCCACCTGCTTCGACGGCTATCCCATGGCTAAAAAGGGACTTGCCAAACAGGCCCTGGCCGTGGCCGTGCTGTTTTCCTTCCTGGGCGGTATCTTCGGCGCTCTGGTGCTCTCCTTCGTGGGCCCCTACATAGCCCAGGTCGCTTTAAAATTCAGTTCCTATGACTATTTTGCCATCATCCTGTTTGCGCTGACCACCGTGTCCGCCCTCTCCGAGGGAAGCATGACCAAGGGCCTGCTGTCCTGTCTGCTGGGCGTTGCCCTGGGATTTGTGGGGACGGACAGCCTCAGCTCCTACTACCGCTACACCTTTGGCATCAACAAGCTGGCCAATGGCTTCAACCTGGTTCCTGTGCTGATCGGCCTCTTTGCTGTATCCCAGATCATGCTGACCGCCAGAGACAAGGGCAAGACCTCCAGAGTTGAGTCCACCTCCGACATTCCCCAGCAGAAGATCAAGGGCTTTGGCATCAGCCTGAAGGAATTCTTCTTCCATCTAAAAACAGCAATCCCCAGCGCCCTGATCGGCCTGGTGATCGGCGTACTCCCCGGACTTGGGGGAAATGTCAGCAATCTGCTGGCCTACACCTACGCCAAGAAGACTTCCAAATATCCGGAGAAGTTCGGAACCGGCGTCCTGGACGGCATCGTGGCCTCAGAGACCGCCAACAACGCCACCGTGGGCGGCGCGCTGATTATCCTGTTGACCCTGGGTATCCCCGGCGACAATGCCACCTCCATGATTATGGCTGGCTTCCAGATGCATGATGTAACCCCGGGTCCCCTGCTCTTTAAGACAAGCGGCGCCCTGGTATACGCCATCCTGGCTGCATTTATCGTTGCAAACATTGCATTTTTCCTGATTGAGTATTTCGGGCTTCCCGTCTTTGCTAAGATGCTGTCCATCCCCGCCACACTGCTGCTTCCGGTTGTGATCGTATGCTGCTTCGTGGGGTCCTACTGCGCCAACAACAATACCCTGGATATCTTCATCATGGTGCTGTTCGGCTTCCTGGGCTACATCCTGAAGCGGTATAAATACCCTCTGGCCCCGCTGGTGGTCGGATTCATCCTGGCGCCCTCCCTGGAGACATACCTGAGGCGTTCCCTGATGAAGACAGACGGGTCCTTCCTTCCCATCATCCAGTCCCCGCTGGCCGCCTTTTTCCTGCTTTGCACGGCTGCCGCAATCATTTTCACCATCATGGGCGAGGTAAAGAAAGCAAAAGCAGCCAAAACTACATAACCGCCGTATAGAATCGCACTGTACTGGCTGATCGGGTGCGCCGCAGGCTAATTTTCTACGGCTGCGCCCGATTTTACAAATAGAAAGAGAAAAAGGAGTCCATTATGCGTCTTACATTTGAAGAAATCGAACAACAGATCAGGAAGGTATTTATAAAGTATGGTATGAGTGAGGAAAAAGCCGGAATCTGTGCCAAAATCCACACGGAATCCACCTATGACGGCATATACTCCCACGGAACCGGCAGAGTGGCCCGTTTTGTGGACTATATACAGAAGGGCTGGGTGGACGTAAACGCTGAGCCGGAGATTGAAAAGTCCATGGGCGCGGTCAGCGTGGTGGGCGGCCATATGGGTCCCGGCATCCTGAACGCCATGTTCGCGGCAGACCACGCCATGGAGCTGGCCTCCCGGTACGGCATCGCCATGGTGGGAATCAAGAATACCACCCATTGGATGCGCGGCGGCTCCTATGGGCTCTATACTGCAAACAAGGGCTACATTTCTATCATGTGGACTAACACAGAGTCTGTTATGCCGCCATGGGGCGCCAAAGAGTGCCGTCTGGGCAACAATCCCCTGGTGATGGCTGTTCCCGGCACAGGCGGGGAAGCACCCATGATGCTGGATATGGCAATCTCCCAGTACGCCTACGGCAAACTGGCCATGACCCGGCTGGCTGGCGGGAAACTCCCCCTGCCCGGCGGTTTTGACAAGGACGGGAACATTACCGATGATCCGGGGGCCATTGAGGAGAGCCGCCGCATCATGCCAATCGGCTACTGGAAGGGTTCCAGCCTCTCCTTTATGCTGGACATCCTGGGGGCTGTGCTGGCCGACGGCATCGGCGCGGCGGACCTGGATCATGTGGGAAAGGGAAGCTGCGGAGGCGCCTCCCAGGTCATGATCGTCATAGATCCCGCCAAAGTAACCAGCGCGGACCATATGAGGGAGACCATTGAGAAGGCCGTTGAACACTTAAAAAGCGCCGCCCTGTCCGAGCATTCCACCGGTATCTTCGCGCCGGGCGAGGACTATATCCGTTTCAGGAAAGAACATGATGCCAAAGGCATCTTTGTGGAAGATGTGATCTGGGAACAGATCTTAAGCCTGTAAAAGGAGGCTCACATGGCATATAAAATATACATTCCCCAGGCAGTGGCCCGGGAAGGCGAAGATTATCTGCTGGACAGAGGGTATGAGATTGTGCGGGGGGACGGAACCTTAAAAGAGGAGCTGAAGCGGGGTATCGCAGACTGCGATGCCATGCTGCTGAGAACGGCCAAGGTAGACCGGGAGGTGTTGGAAGCCGGAACCCGCCTGAAAATTGTAGCCCGGCACGGCGCGGGATATGATAATATTGATTATAAAGCGGCGGAGGAGCTAGGTATCTGGGCAACCTTCTCCCCCCTGACCACCGGCCTGTCCGTTGCGGAGTTCACCATCTCGGCCATGCTGTCCCTGGCCAAGAAGCTGGACCGGATGAGCAGGGAGCTGAGATCCGGCAACTTTGACTACAAGTTTACCCACAAGGGCATGGACCTGGCCGGTAAAACCCTTGGAATCATCGGGCTGGGTAAGATCGGCCTTCAGGTGGCCAGGCGGGCCGCCCTGGGGCTGGATATGAACATCCTTGCCTTTGAGGCAAGACCTGAGGGCAAGGAATTCCCTGACTACATAAAACTGACTGACCTCAACACCCTGCTGGAGACCGCGGACGTGATCACCGTCCACGTGCCCGGCGGCCCGGCCACAGCCGGCATGATCGGAGCAGAGCAGTTCCGGCGGATGAAACCCTCAGCCTACTTTATCAACGCTTCCAGAGGGGGTGTCATGGATGAAGCCGCATTTGCGGACGCTGTGAGAAACCAGGAGATCGCAGGCGCGGCCATTGATGTGTTCAGCCAGGAACCGCCGCAGATGGATGATCCCCTCTTTTCCCTGGAAAATGTGCTGCTGACGCCCCACATTGCCTCCAACACCCAGGAGTGCATGGCCCGCATCGCCCTGGACGCCGCTCAGGAGATCCATCTGGTGCTGTCCGGCCGGAGTCCCCGTTTCCCTCTCAACCAACCATCAATCTAAGGAGAATGCTATGAATATAAATGAACAGATTGCCCACCAGCAGGAGGTCATGAAGAAGCTGGAGGAGTTCGACACCCCCACCATCACCAACGCGGTGGCCACCTACCCGGCCTTAAAGGATCTGTGCCTGGGACTGTACAACCCCAGTGAAACAGAGTGGTACACGGACAACCGCCTGCGCTGTTTTTACCCGGAGCTGGGACGGCGTTGCGGGTATGCGGTGACCGCAGTGTATGGGATGCCGGACGCCTCTTTTAACCGTCTGGAATTCAAGGATATTCTGGATGCCATTGCAGAGTCTCCCAAGCCGGTGATACTGGCCCTGAAGGAGAATTTTACAGATAAGATGAAGGATAGGAATGCCCTGATCGGCGGCAACATGATGACTGCCTTTAAACAGGTGGGCGTAACCGCAGTGCTGGGAGATGCTCCCGCCAGGGACATTGATGAGATGCGCCCCCTGGGCGTGCAGTGCCTGTTCCCCGGCGTGGTAGCCGGCCATGGCCCTGAGAGTATTGAGGCGGTCAACGTGCCGGTGAACATCTGCGGCATGGACATCGCTCCCAGGGAAGTGATTCACATGGATGAGAACGGCGCGGTGAAGTTCCCCGCAAAATACCTGGATGCAGTGCTGGAAAAAGCGCAGCAGACCAGGGACCGGGACGACAGCCGGCAGGATGCCATGAAGAAAACCACAGATCCCCAGAAGCTGGCTGACATTATGAAGGGGCTTTATGAATAACCTAAGTGCCAATAACAAGGAGGACAACCAAATGGAAAAGGGTACACCTGTTGTAACAGAGATGCAGGTTATTCCAGTCGCCGGGCGGGACAGCATGCTGATGACCTTAAGCGGCGCCCACGCCCCGTTTTTCACCAGAAACCTGGTGATTATCAAGGACAGCGCGGGCCACACAGGGCTGGGCGAGATCCACGGTGGGGACTATACCTGCGCTGCGCTTAAGAGCTGCATTCCCCTGGTGGCGGGGCAGCCTGTGGGAATGTACCTGTCTCTTATACACATCTCCGAGCCCACGAGACCAGAGAGGATCTCGTATGCCGTCTTCTGCTTGAAAAAA
>URUZ01000095.1 GCA_900551225.1 uncultured Clostridium sp. | reverse complement strand
GAATTCAGTAAAAAATTAACGATAAATTAGCGATGTAAAATTGAATTACCTGAAAATATTAACGTTAAAACCGATATTTTTTGATATTGACACTGCAAAAAGCCATATGTTATGATTGTAATCACAGAAAACGTTTGCTGTAAATTGTACGGAGGAATTTAATAAATGGCAAAGGACAGAAAAAAGGTAACCATTTCTGACATTGCAAAATTGGCAGGGGTATCAGTGGCATCCGTGTCCCGTGTCCTGGCGGGCAGTGACTATCCGGTGCGCAGAGAGGTGAGGGAACGGATCCTGGAGATTGCCAAGGAGCTGGACTACAAGCCCAATCCATTCGGCCAGATGATCCGCAAAGGCGTTCACAGTGAAATAGGAATCATTGTCCCGTCAATTACCAACCCATTCTACGCCCAGCTGCTGGCCGCGGCAGAGCTGGAATGCCTTAAGCGCGGCTATATCCCTTTCATATGCAGCTCCATGAGTGATATGCAGCTGGAGATCAGCCATCTGGATATATTGGAGAATAAGGGCGTTGCAGGTATTATCTTATCCAGCGTCAACACAGGGGAAGCGTATATTAACCGGCTGAACGCTCTGCGCATCCCCCTTTTGCTGTTTGATCAGAACCTGGATGGATTTAACGGAGATTGTATACGGTTTGATTTTTACAGAGGTGCTTATCTTTCCACAGAATATCTGATTAAATGCGGGCATCGGGATATTGTATTCGTGTCAGGCCCCCTTGACAGGGGAAGCAGATGCTGGATGTATGAGGGCTATAAACAGGCGCTAAAGGACAACAATATGGTGCTGGGAAGGAAAAAACTGGTGTCGGCTGTATCTGCCGGCAAGCCCCATGGAGAGGGGGACTATCAGCTGGGGCGTGTCCTTGGGAAGCTCCTTTTGGAGCGGGAGTACCTTCCGGATGCGGTTGTCACAATCAATGATATGACAGCCATTGGCCTGATTAATTACATGCACCAGGAGGGAATCCAGGTTCCCCACGACCTGTCGGTTATAGGCTTTGATGATATTTCCATCTGTGAGATGGTGACACCGGCACTCACAACCATACACCAGCCCGCCCAGGAGACCGGCACGATGGCGGCCCGGGTTCTCATTGACCGCATTGAAAACAAATTGGAGGACACGGTCCAGATCATGATGGACCCAACGCTGGTAGAACGGAGCTCCGTGCGCAAGATTCATAAAAAAATAAGGAGATAAGTCAGGAGAAACGGCATGGTACAAAAACAATATGACGGAGTAGATTTAAAGATTTATGAAAACCGCAGTGAGATGGGGCAGGCTGCTGCAAAAGAAGCGGCAGACTGCATCAAACAGCTGCTTACCACCAGGGATGAGATCAACTGCATGTTCGCAGCGGCTCCATCCCAGAATGAATTCCTTAAAGCCCTGGTACATGATGACGCCATTCCATGGGAGCGCATCAACGCGTATCACATGGATGACTACATTGGGTTTGGGATCGGAGATCCCCGCTCCTTTAATGGTTACCTTACATCCGCAATTTTCGGTAAAGTACCATTTAAAAGCGTGAACCTGATCAACGGGGAAAATGATCCTGAATCAGAGTGCAGAAGGTACGGGGAATTGCTGAAAAAAAATCCGCTGGACATTGTATTTATGGGAATCGGTGAAAATGGCCATATTGCATTTAATGATCCGTCATCCGCTGATTTCCAGGATAAAGAACCCATTAAGATTGTGGAGCTGGAACAGGTGTGCAGGCAGCAGCAGGTGCATGACGGCTGCTTTAAGACGCTGGATGAAGTTCCCACACACGCGTTTACGGTCACAGTACCGGGCCTTGTAAGCGCTGCTCATGTATTCTGCATCGTGCCCGGGAAATTAAAGGCAGCCGCGGCAGCGAGAGCCCTGACCGGAAGTGTGGAGGAGTCCTGTCCGGCCAGCATTTTACGGCGCCACCCGCGGGCGCACTGGTATATTGATGAGGACTGTGCCGGCTTGCTCTAAGCGTTGACTGCTCATATGGGAACAGGAGGGAAGATATGCGGCTTAAAAGTAAAAATCTGTATTATATTCTGGGATTGGTTCCGCTCACAGCCCTGGACTTTCTGCTGGCGGTGAAACTGACGGCCGGAAGGTGGTGGCTGTCCGCGCTGACAGCCGTGCTGGGAGTGCTGGCAGTGGCATACATCATCCGCAAGTTTTTGTGGATACCCCACTCAGAGGCCAGTTATGGTGAGCTGATTCCCTTGAAGCTGAGGCTGCCTGTTCCATATGAGGTGGATTTATTTGCCTGCGCATCCATGGCAAATTATGATTTTTTAAACCGGATTGTGGAGGTGATTTCACCTATCCGGTGTGCGGGACGGCTTAAAGTAGCTGTCAACCCTGTTATCCTGAAGGAAAAAGGAGAGACCTTCATGAGGACGGCAATCTGCCGTGAGCTGAAGCGCTATGAGGATGGAAGCAGCCTGAAGATCCTGCTCGGCCTGGCAGTGCCCATTGAGGCGGCCATTGGAACCGTTCTGGGCGTGCTGGCGTTTCAAGTGGACCTCTCCCGGTATTTCGGCAGTTTTTTCCTGAATTTTATACTTCCATTTTTAATGGTGATCCTATTGGGCGTTGATCTCTATCTGTGGAACCGCTTTGTCTCGGGGGAGGATATAAAGCTGGACCGCTATCTGATCGCCTATTTTACAACGGAGGAGGTCGTGGATTACATACAGACAATTGAGAAAATGCAGTCTGCATGTGAAGGAGAAAAGAGCCGGAAATTCAGTGATCATTATATGGAAGAGAGAATTAAAAGACTCACATAAATCGTATGTAAGCGCCTGAAACACAGGCGCCAACAAGGAGGGCCTATATGGATACAATGACAATGCATTGGTTGGATTGGGTAGTTGTTATACTGTTTTTCGCCTTTATCCTGTTTATCGGAATACGATCCGGCAAGAACATCAACAGTTCCGAAGATTTTTTCATCGGCGGCGGTAAGATTCCGTGGTGGCTGTCCGGTATTTCCCACCATGTCTCCGGCTATTCGGGGGTCGTATTTGTGGGATACGCGGGAATTGCTTATACACAGGGACTGTCTATTTACTTCTGGTGGGCAGTTAATATCGCGATTGCCACCGCGCTGGGAGCCGTGACCATTATCCCGCGGTGGCCCAGGCTGAGAAGGGTGTTGGGAATCCAGTCGCCCACGGAGTATTTGAAAATGCGCTATAACCAGGGCGCGCAGCTGCTCGTTGCAGTATCCGGAATTGTGACAAAGCTGCTGGACGTGGCTGCGAAATGGACTTCCATGGGATTGCTTCTCTATGGTTTTACAGGAATTCCCATCTGGGTGGGCGTGATTGTGTCCGGTGTGATCTCACTGATCTACATAGCAATCGGCGGTATTCTGGCTGACCTCTGGACCGATTTTGTACAGTTTGGCGTGCAGATTGCAGCTGGTTTGGCCTTGTTTTTCGGAGTATTGATGCATCTGGGAGAATACGGGCTGAACTTTGCCTCCGTGTTCACTTCCCTTCCGGCCGGCAGCACCGCTGTATTTAATGCGGGAAGGGGCCAGGGGTCATTGAGCTGGACACTGCTGTACTTCTTCGTTATATTCTTCAGCTACAGCGGAGGAACCTGGAATCTGGCAGCACGGTTTATCTCCACCTCAGATGGCAAAGAAGCTAAAAAAGCAGCTATGTTTTCCGCGGCCCTGTATTTTATCTGGCCCTTTATCCTGTTCTTCCCCATGTGGTGCGGACCACTTTTATTCCCCGGCATGGACCAGAAGACTGCGGAAGCAACCCTGTATGCAACCCTGACCAACACCTTCCTTCCCACCGGTATGGTAGGCCTTGTGCTGGCCTCCATGTTCGCCAATACCATGACCATGTGCAACTCCGATGCCAACACAATCTCCGCAGTCCTGACCAGAGATATTCTTCCGATTTTCAAACCGGAGATTTTAAATGCTTCAGAGCGGCAGTCCCTTTGGTACGCGAGGGCAACCACTATTGCATTTACCGGGCTGACTGTAGTTGTGGCGCTGTTCAGTGATTATTTCGGCGGCGTGACCGGACTGATCCTCACATGGTTCGCAGCACTGCTGGGACCCACGGCGATCCCTCTGCTGCTGGGATTATTCCCTCAGTTCAAGCACAGCGATTCCACTGCGGCTATCGCATCCATGATCGCCGGCCTGGCGGTATTCGCGGCCACTAAGATGGGCCTGCAGTTCGAGGCGGATATTGCGCTCATTGCACCTCTGGCCGTATCCTTCATCATTTATGAGGGAATCGGACTCTATAACCAGTATGTGGCCAGGAAGCCGGTGGCTCCTGAGATTGAAAAGCTGATGGCAGCACTTTCCGACAAGTCGCTGTAAAGAAGGAGATGACGCAGATGGAGCGGGAATCAATAAAGCAGTTTTATATATCCCAGCTGGAACATGATTTTTTCCCATACTGGTCGGCATATGAAGACCTGGAATGGGGTGGAATCCTCAACTGTATCAACAACTATGGAGATCAGAAGCTGAGCGACAATAAGTTTACATGGTCCCAGGGACGTTGGCTGTGGATTCTGGGGCGGCTGTACAATCTCAGGGAAAAGGGCGTGATGCGGGAACTGGACCGGGAACAGCTGCTGCGATGGATGGAGAGCACATACCAGTATATCATCAGATACTCAATTTATGACGGCGGAAAATGCTGTTACCTGCTGACAAGGGAGGGGAAGAAGCTGCCGGATCAGCGCACAGGACGGTATGATGCCAGCATTTACGCAGACTGCTTCGCCCTGATCGGCATGGCCCAATACATCAAGGTTACCAGGAGAGCGGACCGGGCGGCAGAGGCTTCCCGCCTCTATGAGAGCATTGTCAGCCGCATAGAAGATAATGATTTCCTCACAGAACCATACCCCATTCCGGATGGATATGTGATTCACGGCATACCCATGATTCTGGTCAATACTGTTTACGAGTATTATCAAATGCTTCGGGAGCTGGGCCTGCCTTATGAACAGGAACAGGCATACGCCATACAAAAGGCCAGGTTCATTCTGGATGAACTCTATGACGAGCCGGGAATCATCCGGGAACACAAGTCGGTGCCGGAGCGCAGGGATACCCATGTGCTGGACCGCCATGTAAATCCTGGCCATACCCTGGAAGATATGTGGTTTCTGGCAGAGACCCTTGAGGACGGAGGCCTGCTGGAACCATATCTGCCGAAGCTCTGCCGGATTGCAGCGTACACCTTTGACCTGGGATGGGATTCCGAATACGGAGGCCTGCTGCGGTTCGTGGACCGGGAAGGAGGCAGGCCGAGGGGCCATCTCCTGGGGGCAGAGCCATGCGCCTATGAGGCGCTGATGATGGACACCTGGGACATGAAGCTGTGGTGGCCCCATTCGGAGATCCTGTATGTATTTCTGCTGCTCTATGAAAAGACAGGAGACCCGGAAATGCTTCGCAGATATGAGACGGCCAGGGAGTATGTGATGAAAACATTTCCCAACAAGGACACAGGGGAGTGGATTCAGATCCGCTCCAGGGACGGTTCGCCCCAGGAAAAGCTGGTGGCCCTTCCGGTCAAAGATCCATTCCACATTATGCGGAATTTTATAAAAATCGTAGAGCTGTATTCGGGCGGGCTTTCCGGCCCCCAGGAGGTGAAGGATTGAGGCTTGGCACTGCGAAATTAACAATTACGCCTCTGAAACCGGTGAGGATGTGCGGGTATGCCACCCGCACCCTCCCCTTTGAGGGGGTGGCGGAGGACATATGGCTGAGGGTCCATTTCCTGGAATCAGAGGAGACGGGGCGGCGGGCAGTTTTTATCTACGGGGACCTGCTGTGGTGGAACAGCAGGTTTGTTGAGCGTGTAAGGCCGGCTGCTGCCGGGCTGGCGGGAACGCCGGAGGAATCCATATTTTTTGTGGCCTCACACAATCATTCCGGGCCGGGCACAGGGGACTGCTTTACTCCGCTGCTGGAGACCTGTGATGAAGAATATGCACAGTGGCTCAGGAGCCGGGTGCTGGAGGGGATACGCCGGTCTGCCGCGCAGCTGGAACCAGTTGAAATCAGGCGCTTTAACGGAGACTGCGCCATGAATGTGTTCCGCAGGAAATGGGAGAATGGGAAGATTGCCATGAAGCCCAACTATCAGGCGGAGGCGGACAGGAATCTGACAATTGCAGCCTTCATAAGAAAGGACGGTTCGCTTAAGGGAACCATGATCCACTATCCCTGCCATGCCAATCTGTCGGATAAAAATGTGATACAGCCGGACTATCCGGGGGCAGCCCTGCGGATGATGGATCAGAACCATCCCGGGAGTATTTCCATATTTTTACAGGGCTGCACGGCGGATCTGCGCCCTAACAGTGTGCTGGGTGAACGTTTTACGGCCTGCGGATATGAGAAAGTCCAGGATTTTGCCGGAGAATTTTACCAATGCTGCGAGATGGTGATGGCCGGCTGTCCGGTACCGGTGAGGGGCAGCCTGGAGATGGACAGGATTTCCCTTAAGCTGCCGCTAGTCCGGCAGTTTACCAGGGCGCAGGTGCAGCGCGCGGCGGCAGAATCGGACCAGGCAGTGAGCCAATGGGCCAATAAAGTGCTGGAGAAAGATATGCAGGACAGTGAGACCCTGGAAATATCCCTGATCCGTTTTGGCAAAGGTCTGGATCTGTTTACATTCAATGGGGAAGTGTCACAGGATTATGCGGCATTTGCCAGGCAGATCCTGCCGGGTGGGATCTGCGCGGGGTACACCAATGGGATGATCGGCTATATCTGCACCAGGGAGCAGATTGGAGAAGGCGGGTATGAACCAAAGGATTCAGCCCTGTATTTTGCCCTGGCCGGCACCTTTGCCCCTGAGATTGAGCAGATGATTCATGACAGGATGGAAGAACTGTGCGGCAGCGCGGAAAAAGAGGAGGAGCGGAAATGACAGAAGGAAGCGTAATGGACCTGTATTATAAAGAAGTCATTGGTATTATTGATGAAATCCACACCACGGAGAAGGCGAATATCCTGAAGGCGGCGGGAATGCTTGCAGAGCAGGTGAAAAAAGACCGTCTGATCTATGTGTTCGGCCCTGGCGGACATTCCAACCTGGCGGCCATGGAGATATTCTTCAGGGCAGGCGGACTTATGCATATCAGCGCGATGCTGAATCAGGAGACCATGCTGAGCAGCGGCGCCTTAAAATCCATGCAGGTGGAACGCCTGCCCGGTTACGGCAGGATCGTTGTGGAGGATTATGGAATCGGGGAAGGGGATCTTCTGATCGTGTGCAATGCATACGGGATCAACTCCGCCACCATCGACGCGGCCCTGACTGCCAGGGAGCGCGGAGCGCGGGTCATCGGCGTCAGCTCCCACCAGCACGCAGACAACTGCCCCAAGGAACATCCGGCCCGCCATCCGTCAAAACAGAATCTACACCAGATTGTGGACTGTTCCGTGGACTGTAAGATCAAGGTGGGGGATGCCACCATTTCCCTGCCGGGATTTGAGCAGAAGATCGGAGCCCTCAGCACCTATGCCAACGCCTATGCCCTCAACTGCATCGTGGTGGAAACGGTCAATATGCTGGTCAATGAGGGAATCAATCCGCCTGTCTGGAGAAGCGGCAACTGCCCTGGCGGCGATGAGTGGAACAACCAGTTCATGGGACGTTTCAGGGATCAGGTGCGCTGCCTGTAGCAGCCGGCATGAAAATGAAGAGGTGGAAGGAGTGACAGTGTATGGCTTCAGTATTATTTCGCAATGGGCAGATTATTACTGCAACCGGAATCTATAGAGGGGATGTGCTGACAGAGGGCGGCCTGATCCGGCAGGTGAACCTGGAAGGCAGAGGGAGCGGCACGGCGGAGGCGGAACAGGTGATAGACCTGGAAGGGCGATACCTCTCGCCTGGATTTATCGATATTCACACCCACGGAGCAGGGGGAGCCGACTTTATGGACGGGGACCAGGAGAGCGTATACCGGGCCTGCAGGACCCATATGCTTCATGGCACCACCTCCATTGTGCCCACCACCCTGACCAGCACCAGGGAGTCCCTGATGGAATTCCTGCGGTTTTTTAATGAAATTGAACTGGAAAAAGATGGGATGCCCAATATTCTGGGACTCCATCTGGAGGGACCGTATTTTGCAGAATCCCAGAGAGGCGCCCAGGACCCCAAATACCTGCGCAACCCGGACCCCGATGAATACATGGAGGCGCTGGGCTGCACGGACCGGATTCTCAGATGGTCCTTCGCGGTTGAACTGCCGGGGGCACAGCAGTTTCTGCGCACCCTGAGGGAACATCACATTATCAGTTCCCTGGCCCACTCGGATGCCAGCTGCAGCCAGGTGATGGAGGCATATGAGAACGGGATTTCCGCGCTGACCCATTTTTACTCCTGTATGGCCAGCGTTCACCGGGAACATGCTTACCGGGTGGCGGGAGCCGTGGAGGCCGGATACCTTTTGGATGACCTGTATGTGGAAGTGATTGCCGACGGCTGCCATCTGCCGGCGGAGCTGCTGAAGCTGATATACAAAGTCAAGGGCGCGGATCATATCTGCCTAGTGACCGACAGCATGCGGGCCGCAGGCATGCCGGACGGGGAGTATATGCTGGGTTCCCTCACAGCCGGCCAGCGCTGCATCGTGGAGGACGGCGTTGCCAAGCTGCCGGACCGGACCGCTTTCGCAGGCAGCGTGGCCACCACAGACCGGCTGGTCCGTACATTTTGCCAGTTGACCGATGCGCCTCTCCATGAGATAATCAAAATGGCCAGCCTGACACCGGCCCGTCTGGTGGGAGTATCAGACCGGAAGGGATCAATCAGCGCAGGAAAAGATGCCGATCTGGTGGTGCTGGACCAGCAGTTACAGATCCGGGCGGTGATGGTAAGGGGCTGCCTGCAAAAGGAGAATTAAATCTATGAATGTAGTGAGAATCGCGGTCATCGGCTACGGCGGCATGGGAAGTAAATACGTGAAAATGATCACCGGCGGGGAGATACAGGGACTGTCCCTGACAGGAGTCTGCTGCCGCGGCCAGGCAGGCCAGGCTGAACTGAGAAGCCTGTACCCGGCTGTGTCTGTCTACAGTGATGTGGAGGACACCCTGGCCCACAGAGATGAGTTTGACGCCGTTTTGATTGCAACACCCCATCCCAGCCATGTGGAGATCGGCAAGGCCGCAGCCGCAGCCGGCGTGCACCTGCTGGTGGATAAGCCTGCGGGCGTGTCCACAAAAGAGGTGAAGGAGCTGGCAGACGCTGCAGAGCAAAATGGGGTCAGCCTGGGAATGATATTCCCGGTCAGGAACAATCCGCCTTACGTGAAGGCCAAAGAACTGCTGGAGGCAGGCGCTTTAGGCCGGCTTCAGCGGGCGGTGTGGGTCTGCAACAAATGGTACCGGTCCCCTGCATACCATGCCTCCGCCAAATGGCGCAGCAGCTGGGCAGGAGAGGGAGGCGGCCTTCTGATCAACCAGTGCCAGCACGATCTGGATATCTGGCAGTGGCTGTTCGGCATGCCGGACAGTGTTCTGGCAGTGCTGGATTACGGGAAATACAACGATTTCCAGGTGGATGACAGCGGAGATATCCAGTTTTATTACAAAAACGGATTTCATGGAACATACATAGCCGCCAGCGCGGAGGCGCCGGGGGTCAGCCGGCTGGAGATCTGGGGAACCAAAGGGCGTCTGACCATTGAGGACAACAGCAGGATTACCCTGGATGAAAATGTGATGGATATCAGGGAGTTTGCAGAGACTAACCGGGAGATCTACGGGGTGCCGGAACACCACCTGCGTGAGATTCCGCTGGAGGAAAATGACGGCGGTATGTACCAGCCCATCTTTGATAATTTCGTGGATCACCTGCTGAGGTCGGCTCCCCTGAAGATAGACGGAAATGACGGTCTGAACACCATTATGATAACCAATGGGGCCTATCTGTCCTCCTGGCTGGGCAAACGGGTTGATTACCCCATTGACGATGAGCTGTATGCTACGCTTCTCGGCGAGAGACAGAACGGGGCGGGGTGAGTGTGACGATGCATGTGGCCGCAGAGCGGTCCGTCATGCCTGGAGACACAATTATTCCGGTGGAAAAAGCGCTGGAGTGCGTCAGACAGTTCTGGGATTTCTGTGAAAGGCCGGATTGCATTGAGTGGAGAGAGCTATAACTAAGCGTATAGAGAACAGGTGGCCCAGATTATCACGGGCCACCTGTTCTCTATTGGATGTTTATCAATCTAAAACTGCTCCTGTGCATCCAATAGGTACTGAACATAGAACGCCGCCCCATTTACCAGGGCTGCCTCATCTAAATCAAACCGCTCATGGTGCAGGGAATAGCTGCAGTCCTTTGCCTCATTCCTGCAGCCCACGAAGGCGTATACTCCAGGAAATTTCTCCAGGAAATAGGAGAAATCCTCCCCGCCGGGAGTCCCGGCATACTTGATAAGACCCTGTTCCCCAAGGATTTTCTTCACTGATCCGGCCGCGATCTCACTGCACCGCTCATCGTTGATGGTGGCGGGGATATCAGAGTAGTAGTCGAACTCGTAGGTGGCGCGGTAGGCTTCACATGTATTCTTGATGATGCGCTCAATGATGTGGGGCAGTTCTTTCTGCAATTCAGGGTTAAAGGTGCGCACCGTGCCGCTGAGCTCAGCAGTCTCAGCAAATATATTTGCCATGGTGCCTGAGTGGAAGGTGCAGATGCTGACAACCACGGTGTCCATGGCGTTGGTCTCCCGGCTGGCAATGCTCTGCAGGGCATCCACCACCTTGCAGCCCACATAGATGGGATCAACCGCATAGTGGGGCATAGCGCCGTGTCCGCTTTTCCCAATGATTTTAATCTTCATGAAGGAGGCCGATGTATAGCGCGGCCCAGGGTCAACGGAGATGGTTCCCGTATCCAGGTATGGGAAAATGTGCATGCCCGCCACTGTGTCCAGCTGGCCTACCTTTCCGGACTCCAACAGCTTCACTGCGCCGTCCGTATGTTCCTCCGCAGGCTGAAAGATGAACTTAACCGTACATTTCAGTTCATCCTGATGTTCGGCCAGTACCTTGGCTGCGGTCAGCAGCATGCTGATATGTCCGTCATGGCCGCAGGCATGCATAACGCCGTCATTTTCAGAGCGGAAGGGCAGGTCCTTGATCTCTTTGATTGGAAGTGCATCGATGTCACAGCGAAGTCCGATGACGGGATGCTCTGCGCTCCCTTTAAGGGTTGCAATGGTGCCTGTGCCGGCCACCTCCTCATAGGGAATCCCCATTTTCCCAAGCTCTTCCCGTATACGCGCGGCAGTGGCGGATTCCTTCCAGCTCAGCTCAGGGTGCCGGTGGAATTCGCGCCTCATGGTTACCGCATAGTCCTGGTGTTTTAATACTTCTTGCATCACATTCATATGAAAGAAAACCTCCTTATAGCAATTTTGTGTGAGTAGGAAGTTACAATGCAATTATACTAGAAAAATCCTGAAAAGGCTATAAGCATACGGCGCCTTAACACGGTATTTAAATGCCTTCTCAATATGCCCATTCAGCCGGCATCTTAAGGTGCTCCGGGATACGGGTGTTCAGGTTCCCCTTTGCGGCGCCAAGCTGGCCCTGGGTCAGAAATACACTGTCCCTTAAATCCGCATTTTTAATATTGGTATCCCTCATATCGGCTCCGAGAAAATTGCAGCCGGACAGACCGCAGCCTTCCAAATTCGCTGCGATCAAAAGGGAGAAGCTGAAATCGGTCCCATTTAACCTGGCTTTCCTGAAATTATGACCCATAAAATCCTTCTTCTTGGCAGATCCTTTTAAAGGGCCGGATGTCCCCTTTGACAATTCCCAGGAATTACTCAGCAATCGGTTAACTTTCGCCCCTATTTTTTCCATATTAAAATCTAAAATGCCCTGAGGGGAGGAATTCAAAACGTGGCGCAACTGCCCCATATAACCGCTGGCCTCCTCCCAATGGGCTTTAGCTGGCGGCAGGGTCAGGACTTCTGAGAGATACCACAGCATTTGCTGCATATAATAAGCTTTTACAAACACATCAAACATTTCCTGCCCAGAGGATGGACTGGACTTCCAGTTTTCCGCCCCATACAGAGCCGTCACAAGCTGGCCCGCCCCGCAGCAATCGTAGGCCAGGCAGCCTTTCATATGCTTTGCGTGCAGTTTTTGATGGATGGAACAGCGGAAGCTGCTGTCTAAATTAGAACAGGGTACCCCAGCCGCCTTATCAGATGGGAACCCGTCAAATGTAGAAAAATACAGGGCGGTGCAGCAGAGCCCTGTGCATTTATCACAGTCAATGCGGAATTCTTTGAAATAATTGTGATCCAGGTTGTATTGATGAAGTTTCATTGCTTACCTCCCGGTAAAATATATTGATACGTCTCACTTGTGCCATTTCACATTTAACAGTATAATGTCAGTAAGCCTGCATGCTCATTTGCTGATTAGGATAAGTCCCGCGATGCAGACCAGCATACCGGCTACCTTGCGCATGGAGATCCCTTCCCGGTACAGTATGAAGCCGATGAATACCAATGCGATAGCAAGGCAGATATTGGCCACAAGTGAGCCGGTATTTACTTTCCAGCCTGCACGATAGAGGCAGATGTACCCAAACTCCAGGGCGACTACAGAAAAGCCCAGTGCGTAGGAGGTCCAGTTCAGTTTGGCAAAGGCCGCTGCCGCATGGCGTTCACGGTTGCTCAGCAGAAACAGGACAAAGGCGATCCCTGCGGAGATCAGGTAGGTAACAGTCAGGGAGGCAAAGGCATTTACCTCCTGGGGAGTGGATTTTGTACAGATATTGTATAAGCAGTTGGACCCAACGACAACGAGCACCGGCCATAATAAATTCCACATTTAAATTCCCTCCAGTCTTTCACGACTTAGAATATATCATGTATCCTTTGGCCGGTCAAGAACATTGACTGCCGTGGAGGCTGGAGAAGTCCGCCGTGTGTATAACCGATATGGAAATTAAGGATAAGAGGAGATGAAATGAATTACATAGCTGGCAACAAAGAGGCATGGGAAGAGGCATTTGAACACAGACAACCCAATTGGGGAGAGGACAATTACATCAGACTGCTGAATGAGAAGCTGCCATTTTTCTGTGAAGATGTAGTCCGGGAGTTAGAGAAGCTGGATTTTACCGGAAAAGAGGTTGCGCAGTTCTGCTGTAATAATGGCCGCGAATTATTGTCGCTTATGCAGCTTGGGGCGAAATCCGGTGCCGGATTTGACATCGCCGAAAATATTCTCGCCCAGGCAGTTCAGACAGCAGAGAAAGCCGGTATCCGCAACTGCAGGTTTGAAGCGGTCAATATATTAGAGATACCGGAGGAATATCATAAGTCCTTTGATTTTATCATGTTCACGATCGGCGCTATCACCTGGTTTGAACAATTGGAGCCGCTGTTCCAAAAGGCGGCGGATTGTTTAAAACCAGGCGGGATCATGCTGATTCATGATTATCATCCAGTGATGAATATGCTGACCCTGCCCGGTTCCCCGGAATTCGATAAGCAGAAGATATTCGGCTTCGGATATTCCTATTTCGCGAAAGAGCCTTGGGTAGAGAACCATGGAATGGAATATATCTCCGGGAGCTACCAGTCAAAAACTTTCATCAGCTTTTCCCACACATTCGCGGACATGATTAATGCGGCCTGTAAGGCAGGCCTGCGGATCACGGGATTGAAAGAATATGATTACGATATCGGCTTGTCCGATGTCTATGATGGGAAAGGGTATCCGCTGTCTTTTGTTTTGACGGCGGAGAAATAATTGTGGTATGAATATACTTGCTAATATACTGACGATGAATGGATTAACGGTTTTCTTTTTGCTGCTGTCCGGGGCAATTCTGTTTAAACGTATAGGGCATAAATATGTAGAGGAAAGTGTAAAGCGCAGATGTACTCAGAAAACTGCGGGTAAAATAGAGTGTATATCCAAGGGTCTTTATTACACGGGAATGAAAGTCAACAAAGGACGACTCCCTCATCCCTGCCGGTATACGATCACTTTCGTATTTTTACACTACACTGTTTATAATTATACCGCCAATGGCAAGCCATATACAGGTATGGATTCAAGGTGCGCCTATACATTTTTTCCATCAGCCAAACCAGGTAAAGAGGTTGAAATATATTATAATCCCAATGATGGACGTGATTTTTACAGTCCCAATGACGATTGGAATGCCAAATATGGTCACCTTGTCTTAATTGGACTTTTATTTTTAATTACAGTAGGTCTCAGCTTACTATATCAACTGTTTTATTACTTCTGGAACATGTGTTTGTATCCCTAGAATAATTTTCTAACACGCTCTAGAGCAGCAGCGCCCTGCACAGACTAAAAAGGAAATATACAGCAACCCCTCCAAAGAATATCAGCACATACTTCATTTTCATACATATTCACCTCCTTATGCTTAAAATTATAAGAGGGAACCATGGAAAAAAATAGTATATGATTTCTTAATTATAATTACAAATCCATACAAAAAATCCGCCCCGCCGGGATGGTGTAAGTCATCCTGGCAGAGCGGATTTATTTATTCATTCTATTATAAATACTATTGGACCCCGGGTCCGTAAGGCTGTGTCACCTCCTGTGACGGCTGGTAACCAGGGCCGATTGGGGACACCTGGAAGTCTCCGCCGTCCTCCCCGCCGGGTTCTGAGGGCGGTATGATGATACTGGAGGCATCCTGGTGAATGGGACACTCGCCTGGAATGGCCAGGTAGGAGTCATCTGTGGGGCCGACTTCACCGC
>URUZ01000094.1 GCA_900551225.1 uncultured Clostridium sp. | reverse complement strand
AGTTTAATTTCTTTGGACCGGCGCTTTTAGCAAATCATCAGCGCCTTAGAGACACGCTCTCCGTAACCAGGAGCCGGCTCCTCCCCTGTCCTCCCCGCTCCAACCTCCTTCTTTTCGCGGCCAATACACCAGCCACGTCCGCGTAACCTTCCGCCCCTCAATCCAGTAATTTCAATACCGCAAAAGAAATAAAGGTTACAAAATTTTCATTCTATGGTATACTATGTCACGTGTAGGCTGAAGCGCCTGCTGTCTGGATCATGTATAAATATGGAAAGGAATGCCAATGCTATGTATAAATGTTGTATTTTTGATTTAGATGGAACCCTTTTAAACACGATTTATGCGCTGCAGATGTCTGTAAACCAGACATTGGAGCGCTACGGCCTGGGATCTGTCTCCGTGGAGGATACGAAAAGGTACGTGGGGGACGGATATAAGAAGCTGGTTGAGCGCGCTTTGATTGCCTGCGGGGATGAGAAGCTTGCACACTATGAAGAAGCTCTGGAAGAATATATTAAAATATTCCAAGAATGCTGCCTGTACCGTGTGGAGCCATATGAGGGGATCATGGAGCTGCTGGAATTCTTAAAATCCCAGGGGATCAAGGTCGCAGTGCTGTCCAACAAGTCCCATGACCGGGCGGTGGACAATGTAAACGGTGTGTTCGGCCAGGGATATTTTGACCTTGTAAGCGGAGAGCGGGAGAGCGAAGGCATCCGCCGCAAACCGGCTCCGGACGGCGTGTTCATGTGCGCCAGGGAGCTGGGGGTTGATATGAAGGAATGCCTGTATCTGGGAGACACCAACACGGATATGGAGACAGGCCTGGCCGCCGGCGCGGACACTGTGGGCGTTACCTGGGGATTTAGGGACAGAGCCGAGCTGGAAGCATTTCACCCGGCTTATATTGTGAACCATCCCGCAGAGGTGATTCAGATTGTGAAGGACGTGAATGGAATTGACAAAATGGTTTAAGCGCGGGGCAGGGCTTTTGGCCCTGCTTTCCCTGACAATAGCTGTTACCGCTGGCTGCAGGCGGGCGCAGACGCCTCCGCCGGATGGGCGGATCAGTGTGGTGACGACCTTGTTTCCCTACTATGATTTTGTGCGGCAGACTGCCGGGGACAGGGTGAAGATTACCCTGGTAGTGCCTGCCGGGATGGACAGCCATTCCTTTGAACCCACCCCGGCGGACATGATCACCATCCAGAATGCGGATGTGCTGATCTGCAACGGGGGAGAGATGGAACATTGGCTGAGCCAGGTGCTGGACTCTGTCGACACCTCCAATATGACGGTTGTCACCATGATGGACTATGTGGACACTGTGGAGGAGGAGCATGTGGAGGGCATGGAGGATGCAGAGGGCCATGACCATGAGGATGAGGCGGAGGATCACGACGGACATGAGATGGTGATCGAGTATGATGAACACATCTGGACTTCACCGGTCAACGCCATGGCCATTGTCAAGATTATCAGCCAGACGCTGCAGGAAGCTGTACCGGGTGATGCGGAGCGAATCAAGGCCAACACCGATGCCTATTTGACGGATCTAAAGGAGCTGGACGCCTCCTTCCGCCAGGTTGTGGCGGACAGGAAGCGGAATATGATTGTGGTTGCGGACAAGTTCCCCTTCCGCTATCTGGCCGACGAATACGGCCTGGCTTACAGGGCGGCTTTTAGCGGCTGCAGCTCAGACACAGAGCCAAGCGCCAAAACCATTGCATACCTGATTGATAAGATCAGGGAAGATGGGATACCGGTGGTGTATTACCTGGAACTGTCCAGCCACAGCACGGCCCGGGTCATCAGCGAGGAGTCGGGGGCCAAACCGCTGCTGCTGCACTCCTGTCACAATGTGACGCGCAGGGAATTTGACCAGGGTGTTACCTACCTGCAGCTGATGAAGCAGAATGTGGAGAATCTCAGGCAGGGGCTGGATTAGAGCGTGTCTTAAAATTGCTTTCCGTCAGCTGGCGGGAATGAATTTTAAGACACGCTCTAAGCCGAAGAAGATAAAAAGAAGTCGAGGTTATTTAAATGGCACCTTTAATTACATGTGAGCATGTAGATTTTGGATATGACAACCAGGACGCGGTGGTGGACGTGAACATGGAGGTGGAGGCAGGAGACTACCTGTGCATTGTGGGGGAAAATGGCTCCGGCAAGAGCACGCTGATGAAGGGGCTTCTGGGGTTGTTAAAGCCCACTGCAGGCACCCTTAAGGTAGCGGACGAACTTAAAAAGACCGGAATCGGTTACCTTCCGCAGCAGACTGCGGCCCAGAGGGATTTCCCGGCCACGGTGCGGGAGGTGGTGTTAAGCGGCTGCCTCAGCAGAATGGGCAGCCTGCCCTTTTACACCAAGTCCCAGAAGGATCTGGCAGACAGGAACTTAGAGAAACTGGGCATCTCGCCCCTCAGATCCCACTGTTACCGGGAACTCTCGGGCGGACAGCAGCAGAGGGTGCTGATTGCCCGAGCGCTGTGCGCCACCAGCAGCCTGCTGATTCTGGATGAGCCCATCACAGGGCTGGACCCCATGGCAATCCAGGAGTTTTACCAGATGATCCGGCGGCTGAACCGGGAGGACGGGGTGGCTATCCTGATGGTCTCCCATGACCTGAGAAACGCGGTGGAGGAGGCCAATAAGATCCTGCACCTGCAGAAGCAGGTGTTGTTTTATGGCCCGGCTCATGATTATATGAACAGCCAGGCAGCAGGCCATTTCTTCCACGAGAAGGAGCAGGGCCGCTGTAAGCCCACCGCAGGCTGCCACGGTGCGGAGGCTGCCCCTCTGCCGGACACAACAGAGAAAGGAGAATGCTGCCATGGACATGATCAGTGAGATGCTCTCCTATCCGTTTCTGGTGAGAGCCCTGGCGGGAGGCCTGATGGTTTCCCTCTGCGCGTCCCTATTAGGGGTAAGCCTTGTACTAAAGCGATATTCCATGATTGGGGACGGACTGTCCCACGTTTCCTTCGGAGCGCTGTCCATTGCCCTGGCTCTGGGCTGGTCGCCGCTTAAGGTGTCGGTTCCGGTGGTGGTGCTTGCGGCATTTTTCCTGCTGCGGATCACAGAGAACGGACAGATGAAGAGCGATGCGGCCATTGCCATGATTTCGGCCAGCGCCCTTGCCATCGGAATCATAGTCACATCCATGACCACGGGGATGACCACAGATGTCAGCAGCTATATGTTCGGAAGCATCCTGGCCATGAGCCGGGAGGACGTGATCCTGAGCGTGGTCCTGTCCGCGGTGGTGCTGACATTGTTTGTGGTGTGTTACCACAAGATATTTGCCGTGACCTTTGATGAGAGCTTTGCCAAGGCCACTGGAGTCAATGTGGGGCTTTACAACGTGGTGATCGCAGTGCTGACTGCAGTGACCATTGTGCTGGGAATGCGCATGATGGGGGCTATGCTGATCTCCAGCCTGGTGATTTTCCCGGCGCTTACCTCCATGCGGGTGTTCAAAAGCTTCCGCGGGGTGATGCTCTCATCGGGGCTGTTGTCAGTGGTGTGCTTTTTCATCGGCATGGTGGCGTCCTATCAGCTGTCCACCCCTGCAGGGGCCAGCGTTGTGGTGGTTAACCTGATGGCATTTCTGCTGTTTGGAGCCTGGCAGGCACTGGGACGGCGCCGCCCGGCATAAATATTCCGCTGTACAGACATAAGAATACAATTAATTAAAATGAGGATAAAATCATGGAACAAGATGTGAAGGCTGAGAAGAAACTAAAACTGAGCAAATGTATTTCTCAGACCCAGTTTATTGCCTATGGATTTTTTATCATTATAATGACAGGGACCCTGCTTCTGATGCTGCCCATAGCCAGCAGGGACGGACAGTCGGAGCCGTTTTTGAACTGCCTGTTTACAGCTACCAGCGCAACCTGCGTGACAGGGCTGGTGGTGGTGGACACCTGGACCCAGTGGAGCCTGTTCGGACAGATCCTGCTGCTGATTATGATCCAGCTGGGGGGCCTTGGATTTATCAGCATCGGCATTTTCCTGTCCATTATACTGCGCAGGAAAATCGGGCTGAAGGAGCGGGGGCTGATGCAGGAGAGCGTAAATACTCTGCAGATCGGCGGCATGGTGCGACTGACCAAGCGGATTGTGGTTGGGGCGGCTATATTTGAAGGCCTGGGGGCAGTGATCCTGTCCTTCCGCTTTATTCCACAGTTTGGATGGCTGCACGGGATATGGTACAGCATTTTCCATTCTATCTCCGCATTCTGCAACGCAGGCTTTGACCTGATGGGCCATACGGAGAAATACGTCTCCCTCTGCGGTTATGTGGGTGACTGGCTGGTGAATCTGACCATTGTATCCCTGATTGTCATCGGGGGCATCGGATTTATTGTGTGGGATGATCTGTATCAGAAGAAATGGCGGGTGCGCCACTATATGCTGCACACCAAGATCGTGCTGGTGACGACCGCCATCATGATTGTGGGAAGCACGCTGATGTTTTATCTGATGGAGAGACACAACATATTGGTGGGCATGACCGGTTCGGAGAAATTCCTGGCCTGTCTGTTCAGCGCGGTGACGCCCAGAACAGCGGGCTTCAACACCATTGACACGGCCGCTCTGACGGACGGCAGCAAATTCCTCACCGCAGTGCTGATGTTTATCGGCGGCAGTCCCGGCTCCACGGCCGGGGGAATCAAAACCACCACGCTGATGGTGCTGCTGTTTTATGTGGTGTCCACGGTGAAGCAGACTTATGGGGTGGAGGTGTTTGGCCGAAGGCTGGAGGAGGAGTCCATCCGCCAGTCGTCCTGTATTCTGACCATCAACCTGTGCCTGACCATTGTGGCCACTATTCTGATTATGGCGGCGCAGAACCTGCCTATGTCGGCGGTTCTGTTTGAGACCTGCTCCGCCATGGGTACCTCGGGCATGAGCACGGGAGTCACAAGGAGCCTGAATACATTTTCAAGGATTATGATCATACTGCTGATGTACTGCGGCCGTATCGGAAGCCTTTCCTTTGCCCTGGCATTTACCAGGACCAAGCGCAAGGCCCATGTGCAGCTGCCGTCGGAGCGGATTACAGTGGGATAAACGGTTAAGGGAAGGGAGCAGAGGAAATGAAATCAATTTTAGTAATCGGTATTGGAAGATTTGGCCAGCATCTGTGTGAGAACCTGGGAAAACAGGAGAACCAGCTGATGGCCGTGGATATGAAGGAGGAGCGGCTGGAGCCGGTTCTGCCCTATGTGGTCAGCGCCAAGATCGGCGACTGTACAAATGAGATGGTGTTAAAGAGCCTGGGAGTGGACAACTTCGACATTTGTTTTGTGTGTATTGGGAATAATTTCCAGAACAGTCTGGAGGTCACCAGCATGATCAAGGAGATGGGCGCCAGGTATGTGGTCAGCAAGGCCAACCGGGACATCCATGCCCGGCTGCTGCTGAAGAACGGCGCGGACGAGGTGGTGTATCCTGACCGGGATGTTGCCGAGAAGGCGGCGGTGCGCTACAGCGCCAACCATGTGTTTGACTATACGGAACTGTCCGCGGGCGTGTCCATATATGAGATCCTGCCCCTGCCGGCGTGGATTGGAAAGAGCATAAAAACTCTGGACATCCGCAGGATATACGGTATTTCCATTATTGGCGTCAAGGATACAGAGGGAAAGATGACTATGCTGCCCGGCGCGGACTATGTTATTGAGGAGGGCGTTCACATGATGGTGCTGGGACGCCAGGTGGATGCGGAGAAGATTCTCAAGCAGCTGCGGTAAAATCGCCGGTATGCTTGACTTTGCAAGTTGATTGTGCCAAAATAGTCAGTGCACAACAATACCGGGCGCGGTTGGGCTTGTCCATTGGGACAGGCCTTGAAAGCCGGCGCGGATGTTCAGAAAGAGGGAAGAATTTAAATGACTAAGATTGACATTATTTCCGGTTTCCTGGGAGCCGGGAAAACCACATTTATCAAAAAACTGCTGGAGGAAGCCATTGCAGGTGAGCAGGTGGTTCTGATTGAAAATGAATTCGGCGAGATCGGAATTGATGGAGGCTTTTTAAAGGATGCGGGAATTGAAATCCGTGAGATGAATTCCGGCTGTATCTGCTGTTCCCTGGTGGGGGATTTCGGTGCGTCCCTGGCGGAAGTGCTGACCAAGTATTCACCGGACCGTATCATCATCGAGCCCTCAGGCGTGGGCAAGCTGTCGGATGTAATGAAGGCTGTGGTGGATGTGTCCGCGGATATGGAAGTGGAATTAAACAGCGCGGTGACCATTGTCGATTCCAATAAATGTAAAATGTACATGAAGAACTTCGGTGAGTTCTTTAATAACCAGATAGAAAATGCAGGAACCATCGTTCTGAGCCGTACGGATATAGCGGATTCCGCCAAGGTCCAGACAGCTGTGGAACTGATCCGCGGCAAGAACCCCAAGGCTGTTGTGGTGACTACCCCAATTGACCGTCTGGGCGGCAGGCAGCTGCTGGAGATTATTGAGAAGAAGGACAGCATGCTGGATGATATGCTGGATGAGGTGAGGCGGAGCCGGCATGAGCATGAGGAGTGCTGCGGGCATGATCATGAGCATGGGGAGTGCTGCGGACATGAGCATGGGGAAGGCCACGGACATGAGGAGTGCCATCATCATGAGCATGAGGAAGGCCACGGACATGGAGAGTGCCATCACCATGACCATGAGGAAGGCCATGGACATGGGGAGTGCCATGATCATGAGCATGGGGAAGGCCACGGACATGAGGAGTGCCATCACCATGACCATGAGGAAGGCCACGGACATGAGGAGTGCCATCACCATGACCATGAGCAAGGCCACGGACATGAGGAGTGCCATCACCATGATCACGAGGAAGGCCACAGCCATCATCACGACCACAGCCATCACCATGATCACCACCACGCTGACGAGGTATTTACCAGCTGGGGCATGGAGACCATTGTGCCTGTGACAAGGGATCAGCTGGAGGAGGTACTGGAAAAACTGTCTGCTACCCAGGAGTTCGGAGACGTGCTTCGGGCCAAAGGAATGCTCCCCACAGAGAATCCCGGTGAGTGGCTGTATTTTGACCTGGTTCCCCAGCAGTATGAGATCCGGAACGGAAGGCCGGATTACACCGGCAAGGTGTGCGTAATCGGAGCCAGCTTAAAAGAAGAAGAATTGAACCGGGTGTTCGGAAGAGGTTGATGCCATGGCATATGAAATCGATGACGATGTGATGCCGTTGTTTCTCGTAAACGGCTTTTTGGAGGCCGGTAAAACCCAGTTTCTGGATTTTACCATGCAGCAGGACTATTTTAAGGCGGACGGGAAGACCCTTCTGATCGTATGTGAAGAGGGTGACACTGAGTACGATGAGAAAATGTTGAAAAAGAACCGCACCGCAGTGGTATATGTGGACGACAGGGAGAAGCTGACGCCTCAGTATCTCAATGAGCTGGAGATTATGTACCGGCCGGAGCGGGTGCTGATGGAATGGAACGGCATGTGGAACCAGGATGAACTGGCACTGCCCGATGATTGGACAATCTATCAGCAGATTACCATTATAGACGGCTCTACCTTTGACCTGTATGTGCAGAATATGAAGCCTCTGCTGGGCGCCATGCTGCGCAGCTCCGAGCTGGTGATTCTCAACCGGTGTGACGGCATTTCCGATGAGAAGCTGGTGAATTACCGCAGAACGATCCGGGCCATGAGCCGGGACAGCGAGATTGTGCTGGAAGGCAAGGACGGGGAGATTGAGCAGGCCACCCTGGAGGAGGATCTGCCTTACGATGTGAGTGCAGACGTGATTGAGATCAAGCCTGATGACTATGGGATCTGGTACATTGACTGTATGGACCAGCCGGAGCGCTACAAGGGCAAAATTGTTGAATTCACGGCCATGGTCCTGAAAAATCCCAAGATTCCCAAGGGCCACTTTGTACCGGGCCGCATGGCCATGACCTGCTGTGAGGCGGACATGAGCTTTTTAGGCTATCTGTGCAAATGGTCCGGAGCTGAACAATTAAAGACAAGGCAATGGGTAAAACTGCGCGCCCAGGTCGGGGTGGAGTACCAGCGGGAATACCGCGGCGACGGCCCCGTGCTTTACGGAAAGAGCGTGGAGCCGGCGGATGAGATCAAGGATGTTGTACAGTTTTAAAATGATTATATAAATGCGGCAGAAGCGAAGGGGGTATCCCCGGCTTCTGCTGTTTTTTGGTTGCTGTTCACTGCACTGCCGCTTTCCGGCTGGGAAGTGGACCGTAACTTTTTTGCTGGCGGCCGGTTTGGCATTTATAAATTATCCTTGTGCTGCGTGAAGAAGTGTGGTATTCTGATCATACGGACAGCGCTTCAGCCGCTGTTTTATGATACGCGGTGAATCGCTCGCTAAGCGTGCGCCTCATCGTTCTGGGGAGACAATCTCCCATATCCGGCATTTCGCCGACAATTCACAACGGTTTTAAAGGATGGAGAAGAAGATGCGCGCGCTTGCATTTCATAGAAAAGGCCGATATAATATGCTTATAGACCTTATCGGCACGCTGCCTTTCTTCTCCGATTAAATGGGAAAGAGAGGTAGAGCATGGGGGTAAAGGATGTTGTGCTGGCCCGGTATTTCAGTGATGAGAACCGTTATGCGGACCTGATCAATGGGTACGTATACCAGGGGCGGGAGGTAGTGAAGGGGACAGATATCCGGGACAGGGATACTTCGGTGGCCGGAAAAGGCAGAAAGGGCAGTTTTCGTAAATGCAGGGATCTGGTCCGCCGGGTGGTGATGGGCACGGATGTGGTGCTGGTGGGCCTGGAGAATCAGGACGAGGTTCACTATGCCATGCCCATACGTGTTATGCTGGAGGACGCAGCCGGATATGATGAGCAGCTGCGCGGTATTCAGAGGAAACACCGCCACAAGAAGGACCTGCGCGGGGCAGAATATATAGGACGGTTTGCCAGGACGGACCGGGTCTCTCCGATTGTGACCATTGTGCTGTACTATGGGAACCGTCCATGGGACGGAGCCACGCAGCTGTGTGATCTGCTGGATCCCAAAAGGCAGCCGGACGAGCTGAGTGCTCTGATCAATGATTATAAGATCCATGTGCTGGAGGTGCGCAGATTTGAAGGAGCCTGGCGCTTTAGGACGGATCTACGTGAGGTATTTGGATTCATCAGGCGTTCTGGGGATAAGGAAGCAGAGCGGCAGTTCGCCAGGGAAAATGAGGAGGCCTTCCAGGCAGTTGAGGAGGACGCCTACGACGTGATAGCAGCCCTGACCGGCTCCAGGGAGCTGGAAGAGATAAAAGAACAATACCGGTCGGAAGGAGGACAGATCAACATGTGTGAAGCGATAAAGGGAATGATAGAAGATGGGCGGGTGGAAGGCCGTCGAGAGGGGCGTCAGATCGCCGCCCGCAACATGTATCTGCGGGGAATGCCATATGAGGATGCGGCAGCCATCTGTGAAGAAGAGCCGGAGCTGGTGAAATCCTGGTATGTGCAGTGGGAGAAATAGGCAGCAGACCATCATTTCACTAAATTGAAAGCGATAAACGCGGCAGAAGCAAAGTGACATTTTCCAGCGTCTGCCGCATTTATAATGCGCGGTGAAATATTGGCGAAGCCCTGATCTTATCTTCCCCGGACCGCTGCCGCCGATCCCCACGCCGCAGACGCCGGCTTCAAAAAATGAGGCGATATTCTTCTCATCAATCCCGCCAACTGCGGAGACGGGAATATGGGACAGGGGACCCAGCACAGCCTTTATGTAGGCGGTTCCCAGCAGCCCGGCGGGGAATAGCTTCACAATATCTGCCCCGGCATTGTGGGCTTCCACAATCTCGGACGGTGTGAACGCCCCAGGGATGGACACCATTCCCAGCTCTTTCGTCTTTTTAATCACGTCTACATCTACGTTGGGGGAGATAATGTACCCTGCGCCGCAGTCATAGGCCAGCTGTACCTGATCCGGTGTCAGGACTGTTCCAGCTCCCAGCAGGATCTCGCCAGGAAGCTTCTCAGATAAAAGGCGGATCGAATCCGCTGTCTCCTGAATCCCTTCGGCGCCGGACTGGTCGAATGTAACCTCCATCATGTGGATGCCGCCATCCAGCAGCGCCCGGGCTGTGTCTAAAATAGAAGAACATGGTATGCCGCGCACAATGGCAATGATTTTTCCTTTGTAGATCGATTCCAATGTATTCATGTGGTCCCTCCTAAAAATTCCCTCGTTTTTGTGCAATGAGCAATGCTCCGAAACCGGCCATGGGCCGGCGCCGGTCATTGTCAAATGTTTTAATATCTGTAAAATACCTGTCCTCTTCCAGCAGCGTTTTCATGGCTGAACGCAGCGGCTCCTTGCCTGCGATCAGAACCTGCATCTTAGGGCTTAAAGCCAGTGCCCTGCTGGTGCGGATGGCGGCAATATCGTTCTGCAATACGGTTCCCAACAGGAAGCTGGCGCACTGGTTCTGATCCCTGGTCAGAAACTGGCTGGCGATCCGTACCAGGAATGCGGCTCTTGCACAGCTCGTATTTCCTGCAGCATGGAATCCGGCTTTCAGATATTCCACATCACATTGTTCAGCCACGAACTGCCTCTTTACCGCGTCAGCCGCAATGCTGTATTCAGTAAGAACTGACAGCAGCTCTCCGGCCATGGTAGTGAGGCAGCCTGTTATGTAACCGTGCTGGTCCACGGTTACAAACTTGGTGTGGGAGCCGGGAAGAACCAGAAGGCAGCCGTTTTGGTTGTCAATGTGGGAGAGCAGAGCAAGGGCTTCAGTCTCTTCCCCTCTCATGATATCCATGGATTCCAGATTCTCAAGGGAAACATCCTCATCCGCCATGTTCTTAAGTCCGGGAATAAAATGAATGGGGAGCGGAAATACATCCGGAATTAAAACAGAATGCACGCCTGCAGCAAAATCGTCCAAAGAAGCCGGCGCAGTCAGATGTGGGATTTCCGCCAGGCCAACATTGGAGGTGATCATGCCGGAGGCGTACACCCCCCGGATCTGCTCCGAGGAGATCCCGGCTTCCTGCAGCAGCGTGCCGATCAGTTCCCCTACAGCCCTCTTTAAACGGTGATTGTCCCCGTCAATGGCCGTGTTGCGCACGCCAATTTCGGCCTTTGCGGTGGTGACAGCCATGCAGTTTGAATCCCATAGGGCTGCACGGGTATTGGTGGTACCTCCGTCAACAGTAATTAAATAGTGGTTCATACACACCCTCCTAAGTAATGATCAATAAGTATACAACAGATATATCAGATAGATAAATTTATTTTATCAGATATAAAAACAATGTCAATGGACTTTTGCAAAGTATTGTCAACAAAAATGCACAAGAAAATTTGTGATTTATACCAAAAAAGACAAAAATATCTAAAAAGTATTGCATTAAAATCCCACAGATGTTATATATGAGTTAAATATCACAGGAGCTGACAAATGAACAGTAAAGCAGATGAAGCATACGACATTATCAAAAATAAAATAATCAATCTGGAACTCAGGCCTCTCTCAGATCTGTCTGAGGACGTCTTTCAGAAGGAGTTGAACATCAGCAGGACGCCCATCCGGGAAGCGATCCAGCGTCTGGCCAAAGAGGGGTTTGTGCGGATCTACTCCAGAAAGGCGACGATTGTATCTGATATTACGCTGGACCTGATCAATTCCGTCTATGAAGTAAGACTTTTAAATGAGCCGTACCTGGCCAAGCTGGCCTGCCGCCATGTGAGCGATGAGCACATTAAACGGTTAAAGGACGGATTCCTCAGGCTGAAGGACAACTGTGAGAGCCGGGATAACAGGGAATATTATATTGCCCTGGACAAAGAGCTGCATGATATGCTGATCAAGTACAGCAGCAATGAATTTCTGCAGGATCTGTTCCGTGTGATCAATGATCACAACCAGAGAATCCGCATTCAGACCTCCAGGCGGAATACTTCTTACTATAAGTCCATAGAAGAACATCTGGAGATTCTGGCGGCATTTGAGAAGCGGGATGAAATGGTGGTAGAGGCCTCGGTCAGAATCCACATTCAAAATGCAAAGAAAGAAGCCTTCGAATTCTATGCGTAATGCATGAAGGCCAAGGCCTTCTTTTTTAACACAATAGATATATCAGATGTATATTAAAAATATATCAAGCTACATGAATAGAAGAAAGGGATGAGGAATGAGAGATGAAGGAAACCTTTATTCAGATTAATCCAAGGGACAATGTGGCGGTGTCGCTGTGCGAGGTTATGAAGGGGGCGCAGGCTGCGGTCGGCGGCCGGACGTACACTGTGCAGGACAATATACCAATGGGCCATAAGATCGCTCTGCAGGATTTTGAATGCGGTCAGGAAGTGATTAAATATGGGGTGCCCATCGGCCATATGACACAGCCGGTGAAAAGCGGAGCCTGGGTTCACAGCCACAATCTGGCCACCAATTTAAAGGGCCTGCTGGAGTACAGCTACACTCCGGCAGAAAAAGATAATCCGCCCCTTTGCGTGTGCAGGGATACCTTTGAAGGGTACAGGCGCCAGGACGGCGGCGTGGGAACAAGAAATGAGATATGGATTATACCCACCGTCTCCTGTGTCAATACAACCGTGCGGAAGATTGCTGAGAAAGCCGGCAATAAGCTGGCCGGCCTGTGTGACGGCGTCTTCGCATTTCCCCACAATGCGGGGTGTTCTCAGCTGGGAGATGACTTTGAGACGACCCAGCAGATCCTGTGCAGTATCATACGCCATCCCAATGCAGGCGGTGTACTTCTTGTGAGCCTTGGGTGCGAAAACAACGATCTGCAGCATTTTCTTCCGGTCCTTGGAGATTATGACCACAGCCGCATAAAGACCATGGTGACCCAGGATGTGGATGGGGATGAGGTGGAGGAGGGCATCCGCCTGGTGGAGGAGATCGCAGAGACGGTATCCGGGGACCGGCGCAGCCAGGTGCCTGTCAGCGAACTGAAGATCGCGTACAAATGCGGAGGGTCGGATGCATTTTCGGGAATCACTGCCAATCCCCTGTGCGGCAGGATTACGGACCGGGTGGTGAATCTGGGCGGCAGCGGGATATTGACCGAGGTGCCGGAGATGTTCGGCGCGGAGGCGCTGCTGATGAACCGGGCCGATTCGGATGAAACCTTTCACAAGGTGGTGGAGCTGATCAACAGCTTTAAGCAGTATTATATGGACTATGACCAACCCATCTATGAGAACCCCTCCCCGGGAAACAAGCGGGGCGGAATCACAACCCTGGAGGAGAAATCCCTGGGCTGCATTCAGAAGGGGGGAGAGGCCATTATCACAGACACCCTGCGCTATGGCCAGAAATGCACCAAGCCGGGTCTGAACCTGATGATAGGGCCGGGAAATGACAGCGTATCCATCACCAATCTTCTGGCCTCAGGCGCCCAGGTGCTGCTGTTTACCACCGGAAGGGGCAATCCATTGGCCACGGCGATCCCAACCATAAAGGTGGCCTCCAATGACCGGCTGTCCAGAAGAAAGAGCAGTTGGATCGATTTTAACGCGGGGATTATCCTGGACGGCAAGTCCTTTACCGAGACTGCAGATGAACTGTGGGAGCTGCTGTTAAACGTCTGCTCAGGCAAATGCAGAACCAAAAATGAAATCAATGATTACCGTGAAATTATGATCTTTAAAAACGGCGTATTACTATAAGAAGAGAGGGGTTATCATATGGCACTTGAGACAATCGCTGAGGGGAATGTGGTTACCGGGCTGGCGGCCACTGTGGAGCTGCCCAGGATGGCAAAGGTCAGACAGCTGCTGGATCACAGCCACATCGCGCGGGAGGAGATTCCCGGGCTGGTCCGCCGTGAGCTGGACCGCAGGGAACTGAGGGAGCGAATAGGGCCGGGAATGAGCGTAGCAATTACCTGCGGCAGCAGGGGCGTTGCCAATATTGCGCTTATTACCAAGGCAATCGTGGATTTTGTGAAGGAATGCGGGGGGATTCCCTTTGTGTTCCCGGCCATGGGAAGCCACGGCGGCGCCACTGCAGAAGGGCAGAGGGAGATTCTCACCAGCTACAATGTGACGGAGGAATATCTGGGATGTCCGGTCAAAGCCACAATGGAGGTGGTTCAGGTGGGGAACACGCCTGAGGGGATGCCGGTGTATGTGGACCGCCATGCGTATGAGGCGGATGCCATCCTTCTCTGCGGCCGGGTGAAGGCCCACACAGCTTTCAGGGGACCATATGAGAGCGGGATCATGAAGATGGCTGTTATTGGAATGGGCAAACAAAAGGGTGCGGAGACAGTGCACCGCAACGGCTTTTACGAGCTGGGCCGGATGCTTCCTGTGATCGGCCGGGTGGTGTTAGATAATGTTAATGTTGTGGGGGCAGTGGGGCTGGTGGAAAATGCCTTTGACCAGACCTGCATCATAAAGGGAATGCTGACGGATGAGATCTGGGAGGAGGAACCCAAGCTTCTGGCGCGCTCCAAGGAACGCTTGGGCTGCATCTACTTTGACAATATTGATGTGCTGGTGGTGGACCGAATCGGCAAGGACATCAGCGGGGACGGCATGGACCCCAACATAACCGGGAGATTCGCAGTTCCATACATTGAAGGGGACCGGAAGATCCAGCATATCGCAGTGCTGGATCTGACGGATGAGACCCACGGCAACTGCAATGGCATTGGGCTGGCGGACGTGACCACAAAACGGCTGGTGGACAAAGTGGATGTGGACTGTACATTTCCCAATGTCTGCACCTCAACCGTGCTGTGTACGCCGAAGATACCGCTGTTTACACATACCGACCGGTCCTGTTTCCAGATTGCCCTGCGCACCTGCAATTACATTGACCGGGAGAACCCCAGAATCGTCCGCATCCGGGACACCATGAATCTGGAAGAAATATACATATCTGAGGCCATGATGGAGGAGGCACGGATATCGGAGCATGTGGAGATACTGGAAGAGCCGGGAGACTGGGGAT
>URUZ01000093.1 GCA_900551225.1 uncultured Clostridium sp. | reverse complement strand
GCGGCTACCTTCTCCTCCTTATTCATCAATGCGGCAGGCTTGCCGACCATGAGTACGGACTGTTCGATCAAACTGTCCAGCAGGTCGGTGACGTTGGTTACAATCTGGTCAGGCTGCTTCTTAGCGTCCGTTTGGGGTTCGGTATCTATCAGCGCCTTGATTGAACGGTCAACGGTCATCAGCCCTGTGATGTCATAGTTGACAGCCAGTATGTAATCAATGGCAGTTCCCTCTTCATTATGAATGTAGAAGGTACTGGATTTCAGGATACGGCCGTTGGCTGAGCGGGTCAGATAACCCAGGTGGTCCTTCAGTGAAGCAGCGTCTTTATTATGAAGCGTCTCCAGCACAACCTTGGACGGGCCGTCGCCAACCTGACGATTTGTAATATGTCCATTAGTAATGTATACGATGGAGTGGTCCATATCATGCTTCTTCAGATCGTGAATTACAACTTCACAATCAGGACCGAACTGTCGGGAAAGGCCGTCAGCGATTTGTGTAAGCAATCCTAATGTTGATCTCATAAGCATTTTCTCCTTTCCTACAGGATTCTTCAAAATTCGTTAACTTTGTACAATAAACATCTCGCATGATCTTGCCTCGTTGTTTATGATTCCATCATAGCACAAAAAACTGGAATTGCAAGAGGTTTTTACAAAAAAATTTAGATTAACTAAATAATTTTGCATTTTGTGCTTGCAAATGGTGGTTGATAGTGTTAGTATAGGATTACGGAGAGGTGCATTCTGCTTGAAAAGCAGGGAAACAAAAGGCAGGATGAAACCGATCAGAGACAAGAGAAAACCGGCTGACCTAAAAATTTTTGAGGTTGCCAGATCAAGCATACGGCTGCAAGCCGAGTATAATGAAAAGGAGATAGGCTATGTTAGTAATTGGTAATGGATGGTTAGTAACCAGAGACCCGGGGAATCCGTTCTACGAGAACGGTGCGGTAGCAATGGAAGGTACAGTCATTAAGAAAGTAGGTACCACAGAAGAAATTAAGAAGGAATATCCCGAGGCAGAGTATGTTGACGCTAAGGGGGGCGTTATCATGCCTGCGTTCATCAATACCCATGAGCATATCTACAGCGCCATGGCCAGGGGCCTCTCCATTAACAACTACAATCCTAACGGATTTTTAGAGATTCTGGACGGAATGTGGTGGACCATTGACCGCCACCTGACAAACGAGCAGACCCGCCAGAGCGCAAGAGCTACATATCTGGATTCCATTAAGAACGGCGTTACCACGGTATTCGACCACCACGCCAGCTTTGGAGAGATTCACAACAGCCTGTTTGCCATAGAGGACGCAGCTAAGGAGATGGGGATCAGAACCTGTCTGTGTTATGAGGTTTCCGACAGGGACGGGCTTGACAAAGCCAAGGCGGCAGTAATGGAAAACGCAGCCTGGATCAAACACGCCCTTGCAGATGATACAGACATGCTGGCCGGCATGATGGGCATGCACGCACAGTTCACCATCTCAGATGAGACCATGGAGCTGGCCGCTGCCAATAAACCTGCTGAGGTGGGTTACCACATCCATGTGGCTGAGGGGATCGAGGATCTCCATGACTGCCTGAAGAAGCACGGCAAACGGATTGTGGACCGCCTGATGGACTGCAATATCTTAGGAAGCAAGACACTGCTTGCACACTGCATTTATGTGAATCCTCATGAGATGCAGCTGATTAAGGATACGGACACCATGGTTGTCCACAACCCCGAGTCCAACATGGGCAATGCCTGCGGCTGTCCTCCTACCATGGAGATCGTTCACCGCGGTATCTTAACCGGCCTTGGAACAGACGGCTACACCCACGATATGACCGAGTCCTTCAAGGTGGCCAACGTGCTGCACAAGCATCACCTTTGCGATCCCGGCGCAGCCTGGGGCGAGGTTCCGCAGATGCTTTTCGAGGGCAATGCCAGGATCGCTAACCGCTACTTTAAGAAGCAGCTGGGCGTGCTGAAGGAAGGCGCTGCCGCTGACGTGATCGTAACCGACTACTATCCGCTGACCCCTATGAACGCCGGCAATGTGAACGGCCACATCCTCTTCGGCATGACCGGACGCAGCGTGGTAACCACTGTCTGCAACGGCAAGGTGCTGATGAAGGACCGTGAGCTGATCGGCATCGATGAGGAGAAGGTAATGGCGGAAGTGAGAGCGGAAGCCCACAAGCTGGAGAGATCCATTAACGGTTAACTACAATTATTTCTAGGAGGAAATATATAATGAGCGATATTATGACCCCGATTCCCTTTGGGAACCTGATGAACTGGATTTTAAAAGAGCATGAGAAAGGCGCAACATTCGGCGTCCGCAGGCCTTTTGTGGCAAATCCTGAGAATACATATGAGATCTTCGGCCGGAAGCTGGAGACTCCCTTCGGACCGGCGGCAGGCCCCCACACACAGCTGGCTCAGAATATTGTTGCCGCCTATATTGCAGGCAGCCGTTTCTTCGAGCTGAAGACCGTTCAGAAGCTGGACGGCGAGGATCTTCCTGTGAGCAAGCCCTGTATCCTGGCAGACGATGAGTGCTACAACTGCGAGTGGTCCACCGAGCTGTACGTGCCCCAGGCATTTGACGAGTATGTTAAGGCCTGGTTTGCATGTAAGGTACTGGCTAAGGAGTACGGTCTGGGCGATATGGACGGCTTCCAGTTCAACATGTCGGTGGGTTATGACTTAGAGGGCATCAAGCTGGAGAAGATCGACCGCTTTATCGAGGGAATCAAGGACGCGTCCGAGACGCCTATTTATAAGGAATGCATGGAGTGGCTGTTGGATAACCAGAGCCAGTTTGAGCATGTGACAGCAGCGGATATTGAGAGCATTTCCCCCAAGGTATGTAATTCCGCAACACTGTCCACCCTTCACGGCTGCCCGCCCCAGGAGATCGAGCGCATTGCCCGCTACCTGATCGAGGAGAAGAAGGTTCATACCTTTATTAAATGCAACCCCACACTGCTGGGTTACGAATATGCCAGAAATCTGATGGATTCCATGGGTTATGACTACGTGGCATTCGGAGATTTCCACTTCAGAGATGACTTACAGTACGGCGATGCAGTCCCCATGCTTCAGAGGCTGCAGGCCCTGGCAGATGAGAAGGGATTGGAGTTCGGCGTGAAGATCACCAACACCTTCCCTGTTGACGTGAAGGCGAACGAGCTGCCCAGCGAGGAGATGTACATGTCCGGCAAGTCCCTGTACGCCCTGTCCATGTCCGTTGCCATGAAGCTGTCCAAGGATTTCGGCGGCAAACTGCGGATATCCTACTCCGGCGGTGCGGACTACTTCAATATCAAAGACATTGTGGACGCTGGAATCTGGCCCGTAACCATGGCCACCACCATGCTGAAACCCGGCGGATATGAGAGGCTGGAGCAGATCGGCGAGATCTTTGCAAAGGAAGACGCCAAGGTATTCGAAGGCGTGGACGCTGCCAAAGTGGAAGCCATGGTGGAGGCTGCCAAGTCCGACAGGCACCATGTGAAGGCTGTTAAGCCCCTTCCGTCCAGGAAGATCAACCGCCCCGTGCCTCTGACCGACTGTTTCGTGGCTCCCTGTGAGGAGGGATGTCCGATTCATCAGGATATCACCGCCTACTTAAAGCTCATGGGCAAAGGCAAGGCGGAGGAAGCTCTGGAAGTGATCCTGAACAAGAACCCGCTGCCATTTATCACAGGCACCATCTGCGCCCACAACTGCATGAGCAAGTGTACCAGAAATTTCTATGAGACACCTGTGAATATCCGCAGGACCAAGCTGGAAGCCGCTGAGGGCGGATTCGCAGCCGTGATGGCCAAGATGGAGAAGCCGGAGATCACCACCGACAAGACCGCGGCTGTAGTGGGCGGAGGCCCGGCAGGCATGGCGGCAGCCTTCTTCCTGGCAAGAGGCGGCATGAAGGTGACCCTGTTTGAGAAGGAAGCGAAGCTGGGCGGCGTTGTGCGCAACGTGATCCCCGGATTCCGTATCTCCGACGAGGCGATTGACAATGACGCCAAGCTGGTGGAAGCCATGGGCGTTACCATCCGCACCGGCTGTGAGATCAAGTCCGTGGATGAAGTGAAGAAGGACTTTGATTATGTGGTGATGGCTATCGGCGCATCCACACCTGGAACACTGAGACTGGAACAGGGAGATACAATGAACGCCCTGGACTTCCTGGCACAGTTCAAGGCCACGGACGGCCAGCTGGATCTGGGCGGGAACGTGGTGGTAATCGGCGGCGGCAACACCGCTATGGATACGGCCCGCGCCGCAAAACGCAACAAGGGCGTGAAGAAGGTTTCTCTGGTATACAGAAGGACCAAACGTTTTATGCCTGCTGACGCGGAAGAGCTGGAGATGGCAATTGAAGACGGCGTGGAGTTCGCGGAGCTGCTGTCCCCAGTGAAGCTGGAGAACGGCGTGCTCTGCTGCAAGAAGATGATCCTGGGCGACTATGACGCCAGCGGACGCCGCGGCGTGGTGGAGACCGAGGAGATGGTGGAGGTTCCCGCGGACACTGTGATCGCAGCAGTTGGCGAGAAGGTTCCGGGCGCATTCTATGAGGCCAACGGCATCGCCCTGGATTCCAGAGGACGCGTCCAGGCCAACCAGGATACGCTGGAGTCCTCAGTGGCAGGCGTATATGTGGCAGGCGACGGCCTGTACGGACCGGCTACCGTGGTAGAGGGAATCCGTGACGGCAAGAAGGCTGCCGAGGCCATTCTGGGCAGAGCTGTGGCAAAAGACATTTTCAATATGTCCGATGCAGAGACCATCTACGGCCGCAAGGGCAACCTGATGGAAGAAGATGGGGACGATGTGGACAGCAGACGCTGCCTGTCCTGCAACAGCTACTGTGAGAACTGCGTTGAGGTATGCCCCAACCGCGCCAACATTACCCTGGTGGTTCCGGGCATGGAGAAGCATCAGATCATCCATGTGGATTATATGTGTAATGAGTGCGGTAACTGTAAGAGCTTCTGTCCCTGGGACAGCGCGCCTTACCTGGATAAATTCACCCTGTTCGCCAATGAAAAAGACATGGAGAACAGCAAGAACCAGGGCTTTACCGTTCTGGATGCCCAGAGCGGAGCCTGCAAGGTACGCCTTCAGGGCAAGGTGATGGATTACACCGTGGGAAGCGGCTGCGACGCAGTGCCTGAGGGCATTGACAAGATCATGGCGACCGTGATCAAGGATTATTCTTATATGCTGTAAAGTCTGGTATAATGATAAATTAGTGCCGTCTGGTGTAAATACGCCGCTATATAGTGCCTGATATCTGCGTCAGAAGTGTGTCTGCAAAGCGACGGCGTAGTGGGGCCTACGGCTAGCTTTGCAGGCTCGCTTCTGGCGTGGATAGCGGGTGCTATATGGCGGTGTATTTACGCCGGGCGGTACTAGTGTGCGGAATGGCAGCTCGGGAGACATTACCGTGTCTCCCGGGCGGTTCCCACACTGTTTTGTTAAATTATTAACGTTATTTTAGCAAAAGGATAACGCTTCCTTTATGGCACCCAAAAAGATTTTGTGATAAGATTTCATTAGTGTTGCTTATAAATGAATGATCGATAGAATCAATATAAATTGACAGAGACGGCAGGAGGCATGGCAGTGGCAAGATTAAAGACGATGAAGGTGGTGTTTACATATCCCACCACCACCCAGGCGATGAAAATGGAGCAGTGTGCCAAGGAAGCCGGCGCGCCGGGACGTCTGATCCCTGTGCCCAGGCAGATCAGCGCGGGCTGCGGCATGGCCTGGAGCGCGCCTGCCGAGACCAGAAGTCAATTGGAATCCCTGATTACGGAGAAGGGGATAGAACTGGAGGAAATATATGAGCTCTTTTTGTAAGGTGTGGATCAACGGCCAGGAGATCGAGGCGGACGCTGACCGGAAACTGATTGATGTATTGAGAAATGACCTGCGTTTAAAGTCCGTAAAGGACGGCTGCAGTGAGGGCGCCTGCGGTACCTGTACGGTGTTAATAGATGGCAAGGCGACCAAGGCCTGCGTGCAGAAGATGGGACGCCTGGAAGGCAAGAAGATCCTGACAGTGGAGGGCTTCAGCCAGAGAGAGAAGGACGTGTATGTGTACGCCTTCGGCGATGCAGGCGCCGTACAGTGCGGTTTCTGTATCCCGGGCATGGTGATCTGCGCCAAGGGCCTGCTGGATGTGAACCCCAACCCCACCAGAGTGGAGATCGCCTTTGCGATCCGCAACAACTACTGCCGCTGCACAGGATACAAGAAGATTATCGATGCCATTGAGCTTGCTGCCCGTATGCTGCGGGAGGAGCTGCCTTTAGAAGAGCAGGAGAAGATGGTCAAGGTGGGTTCCCAGGTGCACCGCATCGACGTGGAGGGCAAGGTGCTGGGCACCGGCCAGTACGTGGACGATGTGGATGAAGTGGATATCCCAGGCATGATCTACGGAAGCGCCGTGCGCTCCCAGCACCCCAGGGCTGTGGTGAAATCAGTCAATATAGAGAAGGCCAAAGCGCTGCCCGGCGTGGTGTGCGTGCTGACCGCCGATGACGTACCCGGCAAGAACAAGGTGGGCCACCTGAAACAGGACTGGGATACCATGATTCCTGTGGGAGGAACCACCCGTTATCTGGGAGATTCCATTGTCATTGTAGCTGCTGAAACCCCGGAGATCCTGGAACAGGCCAAGGCCCTGGTGGAAGTGGAGTACGAGGTGTTAAAGCCCGTTACCTGCCCGGCCGAGGCTCTGGCTGAGGGCGCTCCCCTGGTGCACTCTGCAGGTAATGTCCTAAGCCATGAGCATCTGGTAAGGGGCAATGCGGAGGAAGTGATCGCCAAGTCCAAATACAAAGTCACAAGACACTACGAGACACCCTGGACGGAGCATGCGTTCCTGGAGCCGGAGTGCGCCATCGCAATGCCCTTTGGGGACGGAGTGTTTATCTACTCCACAGACCAGGGTACATATGATACCCGCCACGAGACCTCCATTCTGCTGGGCCTTGACCCGGAGAAGGTGATCGTGGAGAACAAGCTGGTGGGCGGCGGCTTCGGCGGCAAGGAGGACGTGACCGTCCAGCACCAGGCGGCCCTCATCGCCTATCTGACCAAGCGCACGGTAAAATGCAAGCTGACCAGAAAGGAAAGCCTGATCATCCATCCCAAGCGCCACCCCATGAGCATCGACATGACCACAGCCTGTGATGAGAACGGCTATATCACAGCCATGAAGGCGGTGGTGGTATCCGACACAGGCGCATACGCCTCCCTGGGCGGACCGGTGCTTCAGAGAGCCTGCACCCATGCGGCAGGTCCCTACAACTATCAGAACATCGACATCGACGGCACAGCCGTATACACCAACAACCCGCCGGCAGGCGCATTCCGCGGCTTCGGCGTAACCCAGACCATCTATGCCATGGAGATGAACTTAAACCTGCTGGCTGAGATGGCGGGGCTTGACCAGTGGGAGATCCGTTACCGCAACGCAATCCGTCCCGGTCAGATCCTGCCCAACGGACAGCTGGCAGATGCTGCCACAGGCCTTGCAGAGACGCTGGAAGCCATCAAGGACGAATTCTACGGCAACAAGCTTGTGGGAATCGGCTGCGCGCTGAAGAACGCAGGCGTGGGCGTAGGGCTTCCCGACAAGGGCCGCGCCAGACTGATTGTGGAGGACGGTAAGATCCATATCCACGCGGGCGCTTCCTGTATCGGCCAGGGCCTGGGCACTGTGCTGGTGCAGATGGTGGCTGAGGCCGCCGGCGTCAGCATGGATGATATTGTGTACCACAACCCCAATACCGCCATGGCTCCTGACTCAGGAACCACCTCCGGTTCCCGCCAGACCCTGATCACCGGAGAAGCGGCCATCAGAGCATCCAAGGACCTGCGTAAAATGCTGTTCGAAAAGACAGGACGCAAGTACCAGTCCGAGATATTTGACAAACGCTATCTGGAGGGCGTGACCGTTGAGGTGGAAGCTCCTGAGACGGCGGCTGTGACCTTCACGGCGGAGGAGATCGCCCTGTTAAACGGCCAGGACTTCTATGCGGAGTATTATGCCAAGACCGACAAAATGGGTGCGGATGTTCCCAACCCCATCTCCCATGTGGCTTATGGCTATGCGACCCAGCTGTGCATCCTGAACGAGGACGGCACCATCAACAAGATCGTGGCTGCCCATGATGTGGGCAAGGCTGTGAACCCCAAGAGCGTGGAAGGCCAGATCGAAGGCGGCGTGCTGATGTCCTGCGGCTATGCGCTGACCGAGCAGTATCCGTTGAAGGACTGTGTCCCCACCGCCAAATTCGGCACACTGGGACTGTTCCGCGCGGATAAAGCGCCGGAGATCGAGAGTGTGATCGTGGAGAAGCCGGGCGTGGACGTGGCCTTTGGGGCCATCGGCATCGGCGAGATCACATCCATCCCCACTGCGCCTGCTATTGCGGGAGCGTACTATAAGTGGAACGGGCAGTTCCAGACCTCCCTTCCGCTGGAAGGGACACCCTACGCAAAAAAGAAGGCGTAAAGGGCAGAAAATATCATAGTGACAAGGAGACAGGCAGAATGACGAAAGAGAATTCAGGCCTTGTGATCCGGTATGCAGAACCAGAGGATGTGTCTCTGGTTCTGCGTTTTATCCGGGAACTGGCAGATTATGAGGGGATGCTAGGCGAGGTGGTGGCCACTGAGGAGCTGCTGCGGGAATGGCTGTTTGAGAGACAGAAGGCTGAGGTGCTGATCGGGGAATGCGGCGGGGAACCGGCGGGATTTGCCCTGTTCTTCCACAACTTTTCCACCTTCCTGGGAAGAGCGGGCATATACCTGGAGGACCTGTATGTGAGGCCCGAATACCGCGGCCGGGGCTATGGAAAGACATTCCTTGAGAAACTGGCAGGGATCGCCGTGGAGCGGGGCTGCGGGCGGCTGGAATGGTGGTGCCTGGACTGGAACAAGAGCAGCATTGACTTCTACCTTGGTATGGGCGCGGAGCCAATGAGCGACTGGACGGTGTACCGGATTGACGGGAAACGGCTGGAGGAGATGGGACGCACTGGCGGCCCCACAGGCAGTATTAATGATGTCGGACAACAATCATAAAGGAGCGTGACATATATGAAGCAATTGTTAAAAGGCGGCGTGGTGGTGTCCGGAAGCGGCAGTTATCCGGCGGATGTGCTGATTGACGGGGAGATAGTGGCCGCAGTGGGAAACCCAGAGGAGATGAAGCGCCTGTCAGACGGGGATACGCTGGTTCATGATGTATCCGGCTGTCTGCTGTACCCGGGATTCATTGATGCGCACACACATTTTGACCTCCATGTGGCAGGGACGGTGACAGCGGACGATTTCAGGACGGGAACCAGGGCGGCAATCCGCGGCGGAACCACCACCATTGTGGACTTCGGCACCCAGTACCAGGGGGAGAGCCTGGCTCAGGGCCTTCAGAACTGGCACAGTAAGGCGGACGGGAGCTGCTCCTGTGATTACAGCTTTCATATGTCCATCTCAGACTGGAATCCGTCGGTGAGCAGGGAGATCGACGACATGATGGCTGAGGGCGTCACCTCCTTTAAACTGTATATGACCTATGACACCCAGGTGGACGACCAAACCATTTTCCAGATTCTGCGCCGCTTAAAGGAGGCCGGTGGTATAACGGGCGTCCATTGTGAGAACAGCGGCATGATCGCAGCACTCCAGGCGGAGGCTAAAGCAAAGGGCCTCATGGGTGTGCCCAGCCATCCCGCAACCCGCCCGGCAGCGGCGGAGGCGGAGGCCATAGACCGGCTGCTGCGTCTGGCGGAGGTGGTGGATATCCCCGTGATTGTGGTGCATCTGACCTGTAAGGAGGGATATGATGTGATCATGGAAGCCAGAAGGCGGGGACAGAAGGTGTACGCTGAGACCTGTCCCCAGTATCTGCTGATGGACGACAGCCTGTATGAGCGCCCGGGCATGGAGGCCGCCAAGTATGTGTGCGCGCCCCCGCTGCGCAAAGCGGGGGACCAGGAGTGCCTGTGGAAGGCTCTGGCGGCGGGAGACATTCAGACCGTGTCCACGGACCACTGCAGCTTTACCACCGCCCAGAAGGATCTGGGGAAGGAGGACTTTACCAAGATTCCAGGCGGAATGCCCGGCGTGGAGACCAGGGGAACGCTGCTGTACACCTATGGCGTGGACGCGGGCCGCATTACAAAGGAGAAGATGTGCCGGCTCTTATGCGAAAACCCGGCCAAGCTCTACGGTATGTACCCCAGAAAGGGTGTGATTGCCCCGGGAAGCGACGCGGATATTGTGGTGTTAAAGACGGGCGTGGAGGATGTGATTACCGCAGCAGACCAGGTACAGAACGTGGACTACGCCCCGTTTGAGGGCACCAAGGTGACGGCCCGGGTGGAGGATGTATTCCTGCGGGGCAGCCATGTGGTGAGGGAGCAGCAGGTGGTGCTGGAGAACGCCGGCAGGTTTGTGAAGAGAGGGAAATACAGTTTGTAAGGATCAACAAAATCTTGCATCTATCTGAAAATATGTTATAATAGCATCAAAGTTAAGGATCGCATTTTGGAGCTTTCTGCACAACGATTAAAAGCCGGCTTTTGTCCAGGTCAGATGATATGGACGAAGCGGCTTTTTTTGCGGCGGTCGTTATTCTTTTAAAAATATAACCATGGGCCATGCTCTTGCGCGGCAATGCGCATTTCTGATATAATGCCTTATAGATGGAAAATGGTATCGGTTGATTTAAGAAAGGGGCGTTCTAAAATGGATGATAAGCTGCGCTACGGTGTTTCAATTAAACTGTATGGAAAGAATAAGGCCTTCGGCCCGGGAATTGCCACACTGCTCCGGAACGTGGAGAAAAACGGCTCACTGCAGGGGGCGGCTGCGGCCATGAATATGGCGTACAGCAAGGCCTGGAAGATCTTAAAGGAGACGGAGAAGGAGTGGGGGATTACCCTGACGGACCGGGAGACCGGGGGCAAGGACGGCGGAGGCTCCACGCTGACGGAGGAGGCCCGGGAGATCCTGGAACACTATGAGGCATTTATTCAGGCTTCCAGGAGTGCGCTGGATCAGCTGTTTGAACAGCATTTTACCGGAGAATGGATGGAGCAGATAGAGTCCCAGGCGGCAGACCGGGAAGCGGAACAATAGATGGAGGTAATGACTTAAATGGAACAGGAACCAATTGTATTTTGCAGGGGCGGCGGCTGTACGGCCAAGCTGGGACCAGGGGCATTGTCCCATGTATTGGATAAAATCCCAAAGACTTACGATCCCAATCTTTTGATCGGGTATGAGGGGGCGGACGATGCAGCGGTGTACAAGCTGACTGAGGATCTGGCCATTGTACAGACCCTGGATTTCTTCCCTCCCATGGTGGAGGACCCTTATGTGTTCGGGCAGATTGCGGCAGCCAACGCCCTCAGCGATATCTACGCCATGGGCGGGGATGTAAAGACCGCGCTGAACATCGTGTGCTTCCCGGAGGCCATGGACCTGAATATTCTGGGCAGGATTCTGCTGGGGGGAAGCGAGAAGGTGAAGGAGGCGGGCGGCGTGCTGGCAGGAGGCCACTCCATTGCAGATTCGGACGTGAAGTACGGCCTGTCCGTCACCGGCACCATTCACCCGGATAAAGTGTTCGCCAACAATGGCTGTAAGGCGGGCGATGCCCTGATTCTCACCAAGCCCCTGGGCGTGGGCATTGTCTGCACCGCTTCCCGCATGGGCGGAGTATCCCAGGAGGCCCTGGATCTGGCGGTCCGCTCCATGACCACCCTGAACCGCTATGCCTCGGAGGCAGTGCGCCGGTTCAGAACCCACGGCTGCACGGATGTGACGGGCTTTGGTTTCCTGGCCCACCTCTGTGAGATGCTGGGGGATGCCTACAGCGCAGTGGTGTACCAGGATCAGATTCCCTATATCCCCCAGTGTCCGGATTATGTGGAGGAGTTCTATATTACGGCGGCCGGACAGCGCAACAGGAACCATGTAAAGGACAAGGTGGAGTTCGTGGATACCTCCTTTGCCATGGAGGAGATCCTGTTCGATCCCCAGACCTCCGGCGGGCTGCTGGTGTCCATGGAAAAAGAGGACGCCGCTGCTGCACTGGAGGAGCTTCAGAAGCTGGGGCTGCCCTGCGCAGTGGTGGGGGAAGTGACAGAGAAACAGGATAAATCAATTATTGTCAGATAGAAAGGCAGGAAATGAGATGCGGTTAGATGAGCGGGGAAAACAGTGCCCATTGCCGGTAATTGAGGCCAAGAGGGCGCTGGAGGCAAGCAAGGCAGGGGAGATTGTGGAAGTGGTGGTGGACAATGAGATCGCTGTGCAGAACCTGAGAAAGCTGGCGGACCACAGGGGGCTTAAGTCCAAATATGAGAAGGTAAGCGACAGGGAGTTCCTGGTGGAGATAGAAGCCGGGGCCGCTGCAGGCGCGGTGGGAAATGCCGCCGGACAGGGCGGGACCGCCTCTGCAGGTCCAGAGACAGCAGGTCCAGAGACAGCAGACCCAGAGGCAGCAGGCCCAGAGACAGCAGGCCCTGAGGCAGCAGACCCAGAGGCAGCAGGCCCAGAGACAGCAGGCCCAGAGACAGCTGACCCAGAGACAGCAGCTCGGCCGGAGGACATATCCTGCCAGCCGGACAGCCGCAGAAAGGGCATGGTGGTGGTGCTGTCCTCCAACCAGATGGGGCAGGGCGATGAGGCGCTTGGAACCCTTCTGATGAAGGGGTTTGTGTACGCCCTGACCCAGCAGGACGTGCTGCCGGGAACGGTGCTTTTGTACAACGGCGGCGCAAAGCTGTCCTGTGAGGGATCGGATTCTCTGGAGGATCTAAAGGCCCTGGAAGCTCAGGGCACAGAGGTGCTGACCTGCGGAACCTGCCTAAACCACTATGGTCTGGGCGATCAGCTGGCCGTTGGCGGAGTGACCAATATGTATGAAATCGCAGAACGGATGACCGGCGCAGCCCTGCTGGTGCGTCCATAGGAGGAAGCAGGATTATGGAACGACAGAATCAGCTGGTGGTGGTCCGGGGCGGCGGGGATATCGCTACCGGAACCATTCATAAATTAAGGCGGTGCGGTTACCCCGTATTGGTGCTGGAGACGGGGTACCCCTCTGCCATCCGCCGCCATGTGGCCCTCTCGGAGGCAGTATACGACGGTGTCAGCGAGGTGGAGGGCGTCATTTGCCGCCATGGGGCCAATGTGGAGGAGGCCATGGAGATCATTGCCCAGGGGGATGTGGCCCTCTTGACAGACCCGGAGTGCGCCTGCCTGGACCAGGTAAAGCCCTGGGCCCTGGTGGATGCCATCCTGGCCAAGAAGAACCTGGGGACCACCAGAACCATGGCGCCCATGACCGTTGGGCTGGGGCCTGGCTTTGAGGCGGATCTGGTGATTGAAACCATGCGGGGACACAATCTGGGCCGGATCATCGGCAGCGGCAGCGCCCTGCCCAACACCGGAGTGCCCGGCGTCATCGGCGGCGCGGGGAAGGAGCGGGTGATCCACTCCCCGGCCAGAGGCATTTTCATGGGAAAGGCGGCCATAGGGGATATGGTGGAGAAGGGCCGGCAGATCGGAATCGTGGTCACAGGCCATGGGGAGGTACCGGTGGAGGCCAGTCTCACCGGCATTCTCCGGGGGCTGATCCGGGACTGCTACCCTGTGACAGAGGGCTTTAAAATTGCGGATATTGATCCCAGGGAGAGCGAGTATGAGAACTGCTTCACCATCTCGGACAAGGCCCGGTGCATCGCAGGATCCGTGCTGGAGGCTCTTCTGTATCTGGAGATGAAGCGGGGAAAGCAGGTAGAGGAATGATCTATCTGGACAGCGCTGCCACGTCATTTTACAGACCTGAGCAGGTGGCCCGGGCCGTGGCTGAGGCGATTACCTCCATGGGTAACTGTTCCCGCGGGACCCATCAGGCAGCCCTGGCCAGCGCCCGGGTGATCTTTGAGACCAGGGAGATGCTGGCCCAGCTGTTTCACGCGCCGGGGCCTGAGCAGGTGGCGTTTACGGCCAACTCCACAGAGAGCCTGAACATGGCCATCAAGGGGGTGCTGGCTCCCGGGGACCGGGTGGTCACCACTGTGTTGGAACACAACAGCGTGCTGCGGCCTCTCTATGAGATGGAGAAGCTGGGGGTGGAGCTGGTGATCACGGGCTGCGTGGGAGAGCAGGAGCCGGAGGACAGCCCGGTCCGACGGAGGGGAAGGCTGGATGAAGCCGCCCTGGAGACTGCCATCACCCCAGGTACTAAGGCGGTGGTGGTCACCCATGCCTCCAACCTCACCGGGAATGTGACGGATATCGGACGTGTGGGCCGCTGGTGCCGCCGGGCGGGCGCCCTTCTGATAGTGGACGCCTCCCAGACAGCCGGGGTGCTGCCGATCGATATGGAAAAGGACAATATTGACATCCTCTGCTTCACGGGCCACAAGGGGCTGATGGGCCCCCAGGGGACCGGCGGGATCTGTCTGAATAAGGGCGTTGCGGTCCGGCCGCTGCTCAGCGGGGGGAGCGGAATCATGACTTATTCAAAGGAGCATCCCGGTGTGATGCCCACGCTGCTGGAGGCGGGGACCCTGAACGGCCACGGCATCGCCGGGCTGAGGGCGGCTCTGGAGTATATACGTGAACAGGGGATTGACAGCCTGCGGGAGAAGGAACAGAGGCTGATGCAGGCATTTTACAGGCAGGTGAGAGAGCTGCCGGGGGTGCGGATCTATGGCGACTTTGAGACAGAGGAGCGGGCGGCAGTGGTGTCCCTGAACCTGGGGGATGAGGACTCGGGAGCAGTCAGCGACTATCTGGCCCAGGAGCATGAGATCTACACCCGCCCAGGCGGCCACTGTGCGCCGCTGATGCACATGGCTTTGGGAACAAGGGAACAGGGGGCTGTGCGGTTTAGTTTTTCGCCTTTTAATACGATGGATGAGGTGGCGGTGGCGGTGAGGGCGCTGGAGGAGTATTGAGGGGGTAGGCGTGGAAGGGGTACGCGGGCGGAGCTGGATGCCTCCGTCC